>NZ_JAVKPH010000010.1:0-122743 GCF_031432425.1 Ruixingdingia sedimenti
ACCGCCGAAAGCTTCCTGGGCTTCATCGACATCACGTCGATCCGCCTCTGGCTCCGCCATTTGTCAACATGACCTAGGGGAAACCTATATCTCGCGCCGGCGCCCGGTCGCAATCATCGCCGGACATGGCTCAGCGGTCGTGGAAGAAGTCGTGGATCGTGCGCGCCATCGCCTCCGATATCCCCGGCGCGGCCTTGAGGTCATCGAGCCCGGCGCGGCTGACCGCCTTGGCCGAGCCGAAATGCGCCAGCAGCGCGCGTTTGCGCGCCGCCCCGATGCCGGGGATTTCGTCCAGCGGCGTCGCCCCCACGGCCTTGGCGCGTTTCGCCCGGTGGGCGCCGATGGCGAAGCGGTGGGCCTCGTCGCGCAGGCGCTGGACGAAGTAGAGCACCGGGTGGTTGCGCGGCAGGGCGAAGGGGCGCTGGCCGGGGCGGTGGAATTCCTCCTTGCCGTGGTCGCGGTCCACGCCCTTGGCGACGCCGACGAAGGGCACGTCGTCGACCCCCAATCCCGCCAGCACCTCGGCCACCGCCGACACCTGCCCCGCGCCGCCGTCGATCAACAGAAGATCCGGCCAGGCGGGGCTTTCGCGGTCGGGGTCGTCCTTCAGCAGGCGTTCGAACCGGCGGGTCAGCACCTCTTTCATCATGCCGAAGTCGTCGCCCGGCGCGATTTCCGTCCCCTTGATGTTGAACTTGCGGTATTCGCCCTTCATCAGCCCCTCGGGCCCGGCGACGATCATGCCGCCCACCGCGTTGGTGCCCATGATGTGCGAGTTGTCGTAGACCTCGATCCGCCGGGGCGGGGCGTCGAGGCCGAATGCCTCGGCCAGCCCTTCCAGCAGCTTCGCCTGCGCCGTCGATTCCGCCAGCCGCCGGGCAAGGCTTTCGCGCGCGTTGCGGGCGGCGTTTTCCACCAGTTCGGCCTTTTCGCCCCGCTGCGGCACGGCGAGTTCGACCCTGCGCCCGGCGCGGTCCGACAGCAGTTGCGCCAGCAGGTCGGGGTCTTCCACGGGATGCGACAGCAGGATCAGCCGCGGCGGCGGCTTGTCGTCGTAGAACTGGGCGAGGAAGGCCTGAAGGATCTCGGGTTCTTCCGCCCCCGCGCCGGTGCGGGGATAGAAATCGCGGTTGCCCCAGCTTTGATTGGCGCGGATGAAGAACACCTGCACGCAGGCCTGCCCGCCTTCGGCATGCACCGCGATCACATCGGCCTCGGCCACGCCGCGGGGGTTGATGCCCTGCGTCTGCTGCACCGCGGTCAGCGCCTTGATCCGGTCGCGCAGCGCCGCGGCGCGTTCGAATTCCATCGCGTCGGATGCCGCCTGCATCTGTGCCGCCAGTTCCGCCTGCACATGCGTCGTGCGGCCTTCGAGGAACCGCCGCGCGTCCTCGACCAGCCCGGCATAGTCGGGTTCAGAGATCAGGCCGGTGCAGGGCGCCGAACAGCGTTTGATCTGGTAGAGCAGGCAGGGCCGGGTGCGGCTGGAAAAGGTCGCATCCGAACAGGTCCGCAGCAGGAACACGCGCTGCAACTGGTTCAGCGTCCGGTTCACCGCCCCCGCGCTGGCGAAGGGGCCGTAGTAATGGCCCGGCGCGGACCGCTTGCCGCGATGCTTGCCGATCTGGGGAAAGGGATGGGCGGTGCCGATCAGGATGTTCGGAAACGACTTGTCGTCGCGCAACAGCACGTTGTAGCGCGGCTTCAGCTGCTTGATGAGGTTCTGTTCCAGCAGCAGCGCCTCGGTCTCCGTGCGCGTGGTCAGGAACATCATCGCCGCGGTTTCGCGGATCATCCGGGCGATGCGCCCCGAATGCCCCGTGGGTCGGGCATAGTTCGACACCCGCGCCTTCAGGTTGCGCGCCTTGCCGACATAGAGCACCTCGTTCGCCGCGTTCAGCATGCGGTAGACGCCGGGCGAGCCGTCGAGCCGGCGCACCTCGTCGGCGATCAGCGCATGGCCCGTGAGGGGCTGTGGCAGGGGGGTGTCATCCATCGTCGATTCCCGTGGGGTGGCTGCAATCTTATCGCGGCTGCGGCAAGGGGAAAGCTGTCCACGGAATCTGTGGACAACTCTGGGGGAAAGCGCCGGGCATCGGGGATTTTCCCTTGAATCCGGCAGGTTTCATCGAACTGCCCAAATTTTGGGCACAGCGATAATGCGCTGTTTTTGCTGTGGATTTTTTCCGGGCCCTGCCAAACATCTGATCATCCTGACAGAATCGTAACGCATCCGTGACTGCGAGGGCTCCGGTGGACAAGTCAAGTCCCGCAGACGGAAGGGTGACGCCGTGTCACTCCACCCCCAGCACATCGGGGGTCTGCCAGCCCAGGTGCTGGCCCCCGTCGACGCAGATCAGTTGCCCCGTCACCGCCGGCGCATCCAGCAGATAGCCGAGCGCCGCGGTGATGTCGGCCGGGTTCGCCCCGCGGCCGAGGATGGTGGCCGCGCGCTGGCGGGCGAAATGGCTGGCCGACTGCCGCCCGCCCTGCAAGGTGGGCCCGGGGCCGATGGCGTTGACGCGGATCGCGGGGGCAAGCGCCTGCGCCGCCGTGCGGGTAAAGGCCCAGAGCCCCATCTTGGCGATGGTGTAGGACATGAATTCCGGCGTCGGTTTCAGCACGCGCTGGTCGATCATGTTGACGACAAGGCCGGTCGCCAGCGGCTCGCCCCCCCCGTCCTGCACCGCCGCCAGCCCCTGCGCGGCGAACCGTTCCGTCAGCACCACCGGCGCGCGCAGGTTCGATTCCATGTGCCGGTCCCAGCTTTGGCGGGTCAGGCCCCCCATGCGGTCATGTTCGAAGATCGAGGCGTTGTTGACCAGCACGGTCAGCGGCCCTTCCAGCGCGGCGATGGCGCGGGGAACCAACGCCTGCACCTGCGCCTCGTCCAGCAGGTCGGCGTGGATCGCCACGGCGCGGCGGCCCATGGCGCGGATTTCACCCGCCACGGCCTCTGCCTCGGGCTGCGAGGTGGCGTAATGCACCGCCACGTCATGGCCGCGCCCGGCCAGATACAGCGCCATCGCCCGCCCCAGCCTGCGCCCCGCGCCCGTCACCAGTGCCCGCATGGTCAGCCCCGGCCCACGGTGCAGTCGCAGGGGCCCTTGCCGATCAGATAGCGCCCGCAGCGGGGGCAGCTGGCCGGGCGCTTCTTCTTCGCGCCCTTGCCGCGCCCGGGGATCCGCAACCGGCCGAACATCGCCAGCACCGCCATGCCGATCAGGAACAGGATGATGATCTTGACCAGCATGTCAGAGCCCCAGTCGCGCCCAGGCGGCGCGTTCCTCTGCCGCGTCCAGCGCGGCGGTCACGGCCTCTGCCCCCATCCGGGCGGCGGCCCCCTCGATCCCGAAGCGGCGCCAGAAGGGGCGGCGCTGGCCAAGCGGCAGGAAGCGCGTCTTGTCGCCGTAAAGCGCGCGCAGCTTGGGCGCCAGATGCCCCGGCCCGTCGGCCAGACCCAGATCCACCGCCCGCGCACCGACCCAGACATCGCCCTGGAAATAATCCACATCCGCCTTCAGCCGGTCGCCCCGGCGCGCCCGGACATGGGCGATGAAGGCGTCGTGGATCGGGTCGAGGATCGCACGCAGCCGCGCCACGTCCTCGGGCTTTTCGGGCAGGAACGGGTCGCCCAGGCTTTTCGACCGGCCCGCGGTATGCACCCGCCGCTCCACCCCGTTGCGGGCCAGAAACTCCGGCAGGCCGAAAGACGCCGAGATCACCCCGATGGAGCCGACGAGCGAACAGTCGTCCACCCAGATGTGATCCGCCGCGCAGGCCAGCCAATAGCCGCCCGATGCCGCCGCATCCTCGACAAAGGCATGGACGGGGATCTTCTTTTCGTCGGCCAGCCGCCGGATCCGCGCCGCGATCAGCGAGCTTTGCACCGGCGAGCCGCCGGGCGAATTGACCGCCAGCGCCACCGCCGTCACCCCGCGCAGGGCGAAGGCGCGCTCGATCACCGGGGCGAGCGCGGCGTCGGACATGCCGCCCCCGCCAAGGCGCGCGCCCCCGCCGATGGCGCCGGTCAGGCGGATCACGGGAACGAGCGGAACCCGGGGCAGAAAGGGGATGAAGCGGCGCATGGCCCAGATGTAGGCCGCGCCGCCCCGCGCCGCAAGCGTTACCGCCCCGCAGGCCGGACAAGCTCAACCCCCAAGATGCGGCGACGGCACATGCCTTCGCCCGACAGCGCGGGGGCGATCCGCCTAGCGCCGCGCAAGGCGGCGGCTGCGGAACAGGGTGTAGAGCCCGCTGCCCACGATCAGCGCCGCCCCCGCCAGCATCGGCGCGTCGAGCCGTTCGCCGAACACCGCCACCGCGACCACCAGCGCGAACACCAGCCGGGTATAGCGGAAGGGGGCGACGACCGACATCTCGCCCATCCGCATCGCGGCGGTCAGCATGGCATAGCTGAAGACCCCGGCCAGCGTCATCCCCGCGACCAGCGCCGCACCGCGGGCATCGGGCAGCACCGCCCCGCCGGTCCAGCCCAGGATCAGCGCGCCCGCCACCGTCAGCATGGCAAAGCCCAGAACCCCCAGCTGCATGTTCGACAGCGTGGCGGGCGCGGCCCGCGTCGCCAGATCGCGGCCCGCAAAACCGGCCATGCCCGCAACCGCCAGCAGCGACAGAAGGTCGAACCCCTCCACCCCCGGCCGCAGGATCACCAGCACGCCCGCGAAACCCACCGCGACGGCCAGCCAGCGCCGCCAGCCCACGGTTTCGCCGAAGATCAGCGCCGCCCCCGCCAGCACCACCAGCGGCGTCGCCTGCAATATCGCCGAGGTCAGCGCAAAGGGCACCATCGCGATCGCCAGCGCATGGAACAGCCGCCCGGCGATTTCCAGCGCCGACCGCGCCAGCATCGGCGGGCCGACCATCGCCGGGTGCAGCGGCCCCGCGCCCTGCCGCAGGCACAGCGCCGCGAACAGCACCGCCCCCGCCACCCCCATGATCATCAGGCACTGGCCCGTCGGCACGCCCGCGGCGACCGCGGCCTTGAGGAACATGTCCTCCGCCGTGAATCCCGCCATCGCGGCCGTCATCAGCAGACTGCCGCGCAGGTTGCCCGCGGGGGTCAGTTCAGCAGCCTCGCATGCACCATTGCCGCGCGGATGCGGGCCTTGGTCGCCTCGGTCAGCCCGACCAGCGGCAGGCGCACATCCTCGGTGCAGCGGCCGAGCAGCGACAGGCCGTATTTCGCCCCCGCCAGCCCCGGTTCGAGGAAGATCGCCTCGTGCAGCGGCATCAGCAGGTCCTGGTATTCCAGCGCCTTCGCATAGTCGCCCGCCAGCGTCGCCGCCTGGAATTCGGCGCACAGCCGGGGCGCCACGTTCGCGGTGACGGAAATGCAGCCCACGCCCCCATGCGCGTTGAAGCCGAGCGCGGTCGCATCCTCGCCCGACAGCTGGATGAAATCCTTGCCGCAGGTCTGGCGCTGCTGGCTGACCCGCTCGATCCTGCCGGTGGCGTCCTTGACGCCGATGATGCGCGGCAGCCTGGCCAGTTCGCCCATGGTTTCCGGCGTCATGTCGACGACCGACCGGCCGGGGATGTTGTAGATGACGATCGGCAGGGCGCAGCAGTCGTGCACCGCGGTGAAATGCGCGATCAGCCCGGCCTGGGTGGGTTTGTTGTAATAGGGCGTCACCACCAGCGCGGCGCTGGCCCCCACCCGTTCGGCATGGCGGATCAGGCGGATGCCCTCGGCGGTGTTGTTGGACCCGGCCCCGGCGATCACCGGCACGCGCCCGGCGGCGGCCCTGACCACCACCTCGATGACGGTTTCATGTTCCTCGTGGCTGAGCGTCGGGCTTTCGCCCGTGGTGCCCACCGGGACAAGCCCGGCAGAGCCCTGTTCGATCTGCCATTCGACGAGTTTCTTCAGCGTGTCCAGATCCAGCTCGCCGTTCTTGAACGGCGTCACCAGGGCAGGAATGGACCCTTTGATCATGACACGCTTCTCCTCGGTTTCGGGCTGACTCGCCCGGGTGTGACAGGCCGTTCCTATCCCTTGGCCACGGCCTTGCCAAGCGGGGCCAAGCGGGACGCTGGCGGGTTTGTGTGTTGCCCCCGGGGGGGCCTCTGACGCAGGATCGCGCCATGCGCACCGCCCTTCTGTTCGCCCCGATCCTTGCCGCCGCCCTTGCCCTGTCGTCCGCGCCCGCCGCCCCCGCGCAGGATGCGCCCCTGGCAAGGGCGATGGCGCGCGCGGCGGCGCAGGACTGGGCCGCCGCGGCAGAGGCGGCGCAACCGCTCGGCCCGCTGGCCGCCGATATCGTGGAATGGATGCGCCTGCGCGCGGGCGAGGGGCGGTTGGGGGATTACGAGGCATTCGTGGCCCGGCGCGCGGACTGGCCGGGGCTGGACCTGCTGCGCCGCCGGGGCGAGGCGGCGGTGGCGCGGTCGCAAACACCGGCGCGCGTGATCGCCTGGTTCGCCGATACCGCGCCGCAGACGGCGGAAGGCGCGCTGGCGCTGGTGCGGGCATTGCGCGCGGCGGGGCAGGATACGCGCGCCGATGCCGTGGCCGCCGCCGCCTGGGCCGAGTTGCCCTTCACCGCCGACGAACAGGCCGCCATGCTGCTGCTGGCCGGACCCGCGCTTGCAGCGCATCACACCACGCGGATGGATCACCTGCTCTGGCGCGGCCGCGCGCCGGAGGCCGAACGCCTGATCCCCTTCGTCCCCGAGGGCTGGCAGCATCTGGCCCGCGCTAGGCTGGCGCTGGCCGCCGATGCGGCGGGGGTGGACGGGTTCATAGCACTGGTGCCCCCCGATCTGGCCGGCGATCCGGGGCTGGCCCATGCCCGGTTCGAATGGCGGCTGCGCAAGGGGCGGCAGGCGGATGCGGCGGCGCTGATCGTGGAACGGTCGGACAGCGCCGACCGTCTGGGCCGCCCCGATGCCTGGGCCGCGCGCCGCACCGGGCTTGCCCGTGCGCTGATGCAGGCGGGCGAGGTGGGGACGGCCTATCGAGTCGCCGCGGGCCATCATCTGACCGCCGGGGCGGATTTCGCGGAACTCGAATTCCTCGCCGGATATATCGCGCTGCGCAAGCGGGCCGATCCGGCCACGGCGCTGGCGCATTTCCGGCGGCTGGCGGCGGGCGTCACCAGCCCGATCAGCACCGCCCGCGCCGCCTATTGGGAAGGCCGCGCGCTGGAGGCCCTGGGGCAGGACACCGAGGCGCAGGCGGCCTATGCGCGCGCGGCGGCGGAGATGTCGACCTATTACGGCCTTCTGGCCGCCGAACGGCTGGACCATCCGATGGCCCCCGCGCTGGCCGCCCCGCCGGCGTTGCCCGACTGGCGGCAGGCGGGGTTCCTGTCGTCGTCGGTGTTCGAGGCGGCGCTGCTTTTGTACCGCGCGGGCGAGGTCGGGCAGGCGCGCCGTTTCCTGCTGCATCTGGCCGAGGGGCTGGACGATGCGGGGCTCGCACAGCTCGCGGGTTTCGCGCTGGATCTGGGGGCGCCCAACATCGCCGTTCTGGTCGCCAAACAGGCCGCCGCGCGCGGGGTGACGCTGCCCGCCGCGCTGTTCCCCGAACCCGCGCTGCTGCCCGAGGGGCTGGCCGTGCCGCGCCCCCTTGCCATGGCCATCGCCCGGCGGGAAAGCGAATTCGACCCCGCCGCGCGCAGCCCCGCCGGCGCGCGCGGGCTGATGCAGGTGATGCCGGGCACGGCGGAACTGATGGCGCGCAAACTGGGCATCGCCCATGACGCCGCGCGGCTGGACGATCCGGCCCACAATGCGCGGCTGGGTGCGGCCTATCTGGCGCAACTGACCGACGAATTCGGTTCTGCGCTGGCACTGGTCGCGGCGGGCTACAACGCCGGGCCGGGGCGGCCGCGGGCCTGGATCGCGGATCTGGGCGACCCGCGCCATCCGCAGGCCGATCCGGTGGACTGGGTGGAACATGTCCCCTTCGCGGAAACCCGCACCTATATCATGCGCGTGGCAGAGGCGCTGGCAATCTATCAGGCCCGTGCCGACCGTTCGGCCGCCCCGGTGCGGCTGACCCGCCTGCTGGCGGGGCGGTAGGCTCGCCCCCCCGGCGAAGGCGCGATGACAGAGGCGTTGCCCCGGCGGCACCGCCCGCACGAACCTTCACGGGAATGCCGCACCGGGCTGGACAGGCGGGCGGGGCATGACTATTTCGGGGCGATCATGACCAAGAAATCCGACCCCAATTCCAGACTGATCGCGGAAAACCGCCGCGCGCGGTTCGACTATTTCATCGAGGACGATCTGGAAGCGGGGATCATCCTCACGGGGTCCGAGGTCAAGGCGCTGCGCACCGGGCAGTCGAACATCGCGGAAAGCTATGCCTCGGTGGAAAACGGCGAGTTGTGGCTGATCAACGGCTATATCGCCACGCTGCAACAAGCCGGGGTCTTCGGGCACGAGGAACGGCGCCGGCGCAAGCTGCTGGTCAGCAAGCGCGAGCTTTCGCGGCTCTGGAACGCCACCGCGCGCGAGGGGATGACGCTGGTGCCGCTGTCGATGTATTTCAACGACCGCGGCATCGTGAAGCTGAAGATCGGCATCGCCAAGGGCAAGAAGGTCGCCGACAAGCGCGACACCGAAGCCAAGCGCGACTGGAACCGGCAGAAACAGCGGCTGCTCAAGCAGGGCTGACCCCCGGGGGCGGGGGTTTCCCTTCTGCCGGATGGCCCGGCGGGAAGGACAGCGCCGGGGGCCAGCCCCCGGACCCCCGGGATATTTGTGCCAGCCTGAAGAACAGCGTGCTTTCGGAATGGAGAGCGACCTGCTCTTCAGGCTGGACTTAAATATCCCCGCCGGAGGCCCCCGCACTTTCCGCCGGGCCAAGCGCCGGGTGTGCGTACCCTCGGCGGGGGACGCCCCCCTTCCCTTCGCCGGGCGCCCCCGCTATGGGTGGACCAAAGGAAGGGAGCCGCAGCCATGTCCGCCGACGACCCCAGAACGCTCGTGTCCACCGCCTGGCTGGAGGCGCATCTGAAAGACCCCGACCTGCGGGTGCTGGATGCGTCCTGGTATCTGCCCGCGATGGGGCGCGACGCCCGGGCCGAATACGACGCGGGCCATATCCCCGGCGCGCGGTTCTTCGACATCGACGAGATTTCCGACACGCGGTCCGACCTGCCCCACATGGCCCCGCCGGTGGAAAAGTTCA
This sequence comes from Ruixingdingia sedimenti, assembly GCF_031432425.1. Lineage (NCBI taxonomy): Bacteria > Pseudomonadati > Pseudomonadota > Alphaproteobacteria > Rhodobacterales > Paracoccaceae > Ruixingdingia > Ruixingdingia sedimenti. The sequence continues at coordinate 9,164 of NZ_JAVKPH010000010.1, forward strand.
TCAGCCGCATGCGCGCGATGGGCGTGGGCGACGGACATCAGGTGGTGGTCTATGACGGCATGGGCCTCTTTTCCGCCGCCCGCGTCTGGTGGACCTTCCGCCTGATGGGCAAGACCGATGTCGCGGTGCTGGATGGCGGGCTGCCGAAGTGGAAGGCCGAGGGGCGCGAGCTGGAAGACATGCCCCCCATCCTGCGCGACCGCCATATCACCGTGCAGCGGCAGGCCGGGCTGGTGAAGGACGTGACGCAGGTCGCCGCGGCCTCGAAACTGGGCGATCATGCCATCGTCGATGCGCGCCCGGCCGGCCGGTTCCGCGGCGAAGAGCCCGAACCCCGCCCCGGCCTGCGCGCGGGCCATATTCCGGGCGCGAAGAACGTGCCCTGGGACGCCGTGCTGAACCCCGACGGCACGATGAAGGACCCGGCGGCGCTGCGCGCGCTGTTCGAGGGCGCGGGCGCGGATCTGGCGAAGCCCGTGATCACCACCTGCGGATCGGGCGTGACGGCGGCGGTGCTGAACCTCGCGCTGGAACGCATGGGCCACCGGAACCACGCGCTTTACGACGGGTCGTGGGCGGAATGGGGCATGTACAACGACCTGCGGGTCGAAAAGGGGTGACGACACCTATGTTGGAAGCACTGAGGCCGCAGCCGGCGGACAAGATCCTGCAACTGATCCAGATGTTCAAGGACGACCCCCGGGCCGACAAGATCGACCTGGGCGTGGGCGTCTACAAGGATCCGACGGGGCTGACCCCGGTGATGCGCGCGGTCAAGGCCGCGGAAAAGCGCATCTGGGAAACGCAGGACACCAAGACCTATACCGCGCTGACCGGCGATCCGGGCTACAACGGCACCATGCGCCGGCTGATCCTGGGCGATGCGGTGGATGATGCACGGCTGTCGTCGATCGCCACGCCGGGCGGCACCGGGGCGGTGCGGCTGGCCGTCGATCTGGCCAAGATGGCGAACCCCGGCGCGACGGTCTGGGTGTCGCGCCCGACCTGGGGCAACCATATCTCGATCATCAAATTCGTCGGCCTGCCGGTCGCCGAATACCGATACTTCGACGAGGCGGCGGGCGAGGTCGATTTCGCCGGGCTGACCGAGGATCTGGGCCGCGTGAAGGCGGGCGACGTGGTGCTGCTGCATGGCTGCTGCCACAACCCGACCGGGGCGAACCTGACGGCGGATCAGTGGCAAAAGGTGATCGCCATCCTCAAGGCGCAGGGCGCGCTGCCGCTGGTGGATCTGGCCTATCAGGGCTTCGGCGACGGGCTGGAGGATGATGCGGCGGCGACCCGGGCCGTCGCGGCGGCCTTCCCGGAATTGCTGATCGCGGCGTCCTGTTCCAAGAACTTCGGCATCTACCGCGACCGCGCGGGGATCCTGATCGCGGTATCGGCCGATGCCGGCCAGACGCAGGTGGCGCAGGCGAACCTCAACTTCCTCAACCGGCAGACCTATTCCTTCCCGCCCGATCACGGCACGCGGGTGGTGATGACGATCCTTCAGGACGCGGACCTGACCGCCGACTGGAAGGCGGAACTGGAGGAGACGCGGCTGACCATGCTGCGCCTGCGGACCCAGCTGGCGGAGGAGCTGCGCAAGGCCACCAATTCCGACCGCTTCGACTTCGTGGCGCGGCACCGGGGGATGTTTTCCCGCCTCGGGCTGACGGAATCGCAGGTGGACCGGCTGCGCACCGAATTCGGCATCTACATGGTGGGCGACAGCCGCATCAACATCGCGGGGCTGAACAGCGCCACGGTGCCGGTGCTGGCGCGGGCGGTGGCGGCGGTTCTCTGACCCGGCGGCCGCGAGGAAACGGGGCCCGGGGGAAACCCCGGGCCCTTTCACGTCAGTAGTGATAGGCGCGTTCGCCATGCGCCGTCAGGTCCAGCCCCTCGCGTTCCGCCTCGGGGGTGACGCGCAGGCCGCCCATGACCAGCCCCACGATCTTGAACAGGATGAAGGACACGACCGCGCACCAGAGGATGGTGACGCCCACCGCCATGACCTGATAGATGACCTGTTCGGCCATGCCGCGGTCGCCCGCGAAGCCCTGCCCGCCGAGCGACGGCGCGCAGAAGACGCCCGCACCGACCGCGCCGACGATGCCGCCGATACAGTGGATGCCGAACACGTCGAGGCTGTCGTCATAGCCGAGCCTGTTCTTCACCACCGCCACGAACCAGTAGCAGACGGCCGAGGCGATCGCGCCGAGGAAGATCGCGCCCACCGGCCCGACGACGCCCGCCGCCGGGGTGATGGCGACCAGCCCCGCGATCATGCCGGATGCCCCGCCCAGCATCGACGCCTTGCCGCGCGACAGGTATTCCACCAGCACCCAGCCGAGGATCCCGCCCGCGGTGGCGGTGAAGGTGTTGATCATCGCCAGCCCCGCCGTGGCCCCGGCCCCGAGCGCGGACCCCGCATTGAACCCGAACCAGCCCACGAACAGGATCGCGGCCCCCACCAGCGTCAGGGTCAGCGAATGCGGCGCCATGTTTTCCTTGCCATAGCCGATACGGGGCCCAAGGACGACCGCCCCCACCAGCGCCGCGACGCCCGCGTTGATGTGCACCACCGTACCGCCGGCGAAATCGAACACCTCCCACCCGAAGAAAAGGCCGTTCGCATCCCAGGCCATATGCGCCACCGGGAAATAGACGAAGGTCGCCCACAGCGCCACGAACAGCAGCACCGCGCCGAACCTGATGCGTTCGGCAAAGCCCCCGATGATGAGGGCAGAGGTGATGCAGACGAAGGTCATCTGGAAGGACACGAACACATATTCCGGGATCGTGCCCGACAGCGTATCCGGCCCGATCCCCGCCAGGAACAGCTTGCCGAAGCCGCCGAAGAAGGCGCTGTCGGAGCCCCCGAAGGCGAAGGAATAGCCGTAAAGGACATAGATGATCATGCACATCGCGGTGATGGCCGTGGTCTGCATCAGGATCGACAGCATGTTCTTGGTGCGCACCAGCCCGCCATAGAACAGCGCCACCCCGGGCAGGATCATGAACAGCACCAGCGCGGTGGAAATCAGCATCCAGGCGGTATCGCCGGTATCGAGCGCCGGTGCGGCCTCCGCCACCTCCTCGACCGCTTCGGCGGCATCCTGCGCCCAGGCAGGCAGGGCCGCAAGCGCCGCCAGAACGGCGGCCAGGCCCGGATATTTCGTCATGTTCGACATGTTTCTTTCCCCAGAATGACCGCCTAGAGCGCGTCGTCGTCGGTTTCGCCCGTCCGCACGCGGACCGCATGTTCCAGATCCAGCACGAAGATCTTGCCGTCGCCGATCTTGTCGGTGCGCGCGGTCCTGCGGATCGTGCCGACCACCTCGTCGGCGATCGCGTCGGCGACGGCGATTTCCAGCTTGACCTTGGGCACGAAGTTCACGGCGTATTCCGCGCCGCGGTAGATTTCGGTATGGCCCGATTGCGCGCCGAAGCCCTTGATTTCTGTGACCATCATGCCCCTCACCCCGATGGCGGTGAGCGCCTCGCGCACCTCCTCGAGCTTGAACGGCTTGATCGCTGCTATGATGAGTTTCACGTCTCCACCCTTCCCTGGCAGGCGGCCCCGGGCGGGGCCCACACCGTCACGAAAGGGCCTTCGCATCCGCAGCACAACGCAGCGGCGCCCCGCCGAAGGGGCGAAACACGAAACACTGCGCATTTTTTGCACAACAGGGCGCGAATGATGAAATCATGGGCGCATCAAAAAACGGCGCGGTGTCTCCACAATCCGGCCCCGACGCGCTATGGTGCGGCAAAAGCAGCAGGCACAGACCGCATGGGCAGCACTTCAGGCAGAACCCCGCTGGTGGCGGAACGGCGCGGCGCAGGCCGCGCGCCGGCCGGTGGCACGACCAAGGCAAGGACGCGCTCGGCGCCGAAAACGGCCGCGCGCACGGGCGGCGGCAACGGCGGCGGGCGCGGGAATGGCGGCGGCCGGTCGGGCCGCGGGGGCAAGCCGCGGCGGGGGATCGTCTCGCGCTTCTTCCGCTGGATCGGGCGGCTGGTCTGGGGCATCGCCTGGCGCGTCACGGCGGTGGTGGCGTTGGTCCTGGGCACCGTCACCTGGTATTTCTACACGCAACTGCCGCCGCTCAGCGAATTGCTGGATGCGCGCACCCGCGGTTCCGTCACCCTGCTGGACCACGAGGGCGAGGTCTTCGCCTGGCGCGGCGAAACCTTCGGCGGCCAGATCACCGCGACGCAGGTCAGCCCGCATCTGCGCAACGCCGTGGTCGCGACCGAGGACCGCCGCTTCTACCGCCATTTCGGCGTCAGCCCCCGCGGCATCGCCAGCGCGATCCGCATCAACCTGTCCGAGGGCCGCGGCCCGTTCGAGGGCAACGGCGGCTCGACCATCACCCAGCAGGTGGCCAAGCTGCTGTGCCTCGGCGTGGCCTTCGACCCGGCGCAGTGGAAATCCGAGGCCGAATACGAATCCGACTGCCGCCGCGGCAGCATGGTGCGCAAGATCAAGGAAGTGCCCTATGCGCTGGCGATGGAGTGGAAGTATTCCAAGAACGACATCCTGACGATCTACCTCAACCGCGCCTATCTGGGCGCCGGTGCGCGCGGGTTCGAGGCGGCGGCGCAACGGTATTTCGGCACCTCGGCCAACAAGGTCGATCCCGCGCAGGCGGCAATGCTGGCGGGGCTTCTGGTCGCGCCCTCCTATTACGCGCCGACGCGCAGCCTCGAACGCGCGCAGGGCCGGGCCAATGTCATCATCGGCCTGATGCAGCAGCAGGGCTACCTGACCAAGGCAGAGGCGGATCAGGCCCGCGCCAACCCCGCCCGCCTGTCAGAGGCCGCAGAGGCCCGCGCGGGCGGCTATTTCGCCGACTGGGTGGTGGAAACCACGCCCGATTTCCTGGCCCGCGACACGACAGAAGATGTGATCATCCACACCACGCTGGACCAGCACCTGCAACGCGCCGCCGAAACCGCGCTGGCCGATGTGTTCGCCACCAAGGTCAAGGACGGGTCCAAGGCGCAGGCGGCGGTGGTGGTCATGTCCGCCGACGGGGCGGTGCGCGCCATGGTGGGCGGGCGCAAGACGCAGGTCGCGGGCGACTTCAACCGCGCCACCCAGGCGATGCGCCAGACCGGATCGGCCTTCAAACCCTTCGTCTATGCCGTGGCGCTGGACCTGGGCTATTCCCCCGCCGATTTCGTCGAGGACGCGCCGCTGACGATCAACGTGCGCGGGTCGGGGCCGTGGAGCCCGAAGAACTACACCAACACCTATCGCGGCATCGTCCCGCTGACCGAGGCGCTGAAACACTCGCTCAACACCGCCGCGGTGCGGATTTCCGAGGCCGTGGGCCGCGACAACGTGCGCCGCGTGGCCACCGATTTCGGCATCGACAGCGATCTTGCCGCCGGGCCCGCGCTCGCGCTCGGCGTGTCAGAGGCGACGCTGCTGGAAATGACCGGCGCCTATGCCGGCATCCTCAACGGCGGGTCCGCGGTGACGCCCTATGGCGTGATCGAACTGCGGCTCCAGGGGGAAAAGAAGCCGCTCTTCGGCCAGGGCGGCGGGATCGGCGAGCGGGTGATCAGCGAACAGGCGGCGCGGCTGCTGACCTATATGATGTCAGAGGTGATCAATTCCGGCACCGGCACCCGCGCGCGCCTGCCCGGGCGCGAGGCCGCGGGCAAGACCGGCACCACCCAGGCCGCCCGGGACGCGTGGTTCGTGGGCTTCACCGCCGACTACGTGGCCGGCGTCTGGATGGGCTACGACGACAACACGCCCCTTGCCGGCGTCACCGGCGGCGGCCTTCCGGCAGAGATCTGGCGCGAGGTGATGATCCGCGTGCACGACGGCCTGCCCGCCCGGCCCCTGCCGATGATCGTGCCCACCCCGCGCGCGCCGCCGGTGGTCAACCCGCCCCCGGCCGAGGCACCCGCGGCCCCCGCGCGCGAACCCGATCTGGCCGAGCGCATCCTGAACGAGGTGCTGGGAACGATCGGCGGCCAACCCTGAGCGGTTCGCGCGGCGGCAAGGGCGGCGCCGGGGGCCAGCCCCCGGACCCCCGGAGTATTTGGGAAAAGATGAAGCCGCGCCGCTTTTTCCGAAAAGAAGAGCCCCCGCCTTTCACAGTGAGATAAATATCCCGGAGGTTCGGGGGCTGGCCCCCGGCGCCGCCCGCGACACCTGCCCTGCGGCCGTCAGGCGGTCTTCAGATCCTCGATCAGCCCGGCGACGCTGCCGCGGCGGCGGTCGAGCATGGCGCCGATTTCCGTCCGTTCCGAGGCGAGCATGTTCACCCCCTCGATGATGATGTTGAAGAACAGCAGCTTGCCCGAACGGTCCGACACATGCCAGCGCAGGTCGAACGGCGCCTCGCCGCGCAGTTTCGCCACCGAGATCACCTCGAAATAGGATTTCAGCGGCCGCGCATCGGTCACTTCGATCTTGCCGCCGATGAACTCGCGGAAGCGCCGGCCGTATTTGCGCGCGATATAGGACTGGTAAGCCGTGGTGAAGGCGCGCAGGTCGGCGGCCGAGGCGCTGCGCGCCGCCGGGCCGAGCGCCGAACGCGCGATCGTCGGCACATCGGCATAGGTGGCGAAGATGCGTTCGAAATCGCGGTACATCGCCCCCTCGGCCTTGCCGGAGTTGATGACGCCGTTCACCTCGCCGATGGCGCGGTCGATCAGCCCGCGGGCCTCGTTCACGGTCAGCGCCGCGGCCGGACGCGCCGCACCGAAGGCGGCAAGCCCCGCCAGCGCGGCCGCAGCGCCCGTCACCAGCTGGCGGCGGGTCGGTTCAGTCCGCATAGATGTCCTCGTATGGATCAACGAACGCATCGTCGCTCACCTCCTGTCCGAGTTCGTAGCGCCGGTTCTGCAGATACAGGAGCCGCGCCTGCGCATAGCTATCGGCGCTTTCATAAAGGATCGAGTCCACAGTGTCCGCATAACGGCCCCGATCACCGAGTTTTGAGCCGATTTTCGCCGCCTTGGCGTAGTAGCGTTCCGGCTTGGGCAGCATGTGGTCCAGCGGATCGGCCAGCGTGTCGACGACAAGGCCGAGCGCGTCGCGTTCCGTCGAGGGGCCGATGAAGGGCAGTTCCAGATAGGCCCCCTCGCCCATCCCCCAGGCATGCAGCGTGCCGCCGAAATCGGCCTCGCGTTCGGTCAGGCCCATCGCGCCCGCCGGGTCGAACAGTCCCCCGATCCCGATGGTGCTGTTCACCAGAAACCGCGAGGTGTTGTGCGCCGCATCCGCGAACCGCGCCTGCAAAAGCGCATTCGCCACCGTCGAGGGCAGGCCCAGATTGCCCGCGAAATTCGACACCCCCTGCGTCACCGGCGCCGGCAGCACCGTGACATAGGCGGTGGCCGCCGGCCGCACCAGCGCGCGGTCGAGGCTGCGGTTGAATTCGTGGGTGCGGCGATTCGCGGCCTCGTAGGGGTCGTTGACATCCGGCGCGGGCGGCGCGGCGCAGCCCGCAAGCACCGTCATCCCGGCCAGCACAAGGCCCGCCGCCCCCCGGCGGAAACGGGAAGAAAGCGATGGAAAATCCGGCGGCAGGCTTCTATGTTCCACGATAATGACTGGCCCCGTCAGGTCGTTTGGTCAAAGACATAGAAATAGGCAGAGGCGTCGGGAATGGCAACTCGGATAGGGCGATGGATCGGGCGGCAGGTGAAATCCCGCCGCCCGCCGTGCCATGATTGCAGCACTGGGCACCACGGATGAGCGACCAGCAGACAGCGCGCGGCCTGGCCGAACTTCGCGCCGCACGGGGCGAAAACCGGCGGCTTTTCCTGGCCGTGTTCCTGTTCAGCGCATTGGTGAACCTGCTGATGCTGACCGGGCCGCTTTACATGTTGCAGATCTACGACCGGGTTCTGGGCTCGCAGTCCGAAGAGACGCTGGTGGCGATTTCCATCCTCGTCACGGCACTGTTCCTGGCGATGGGGATCCTGGATCACGCGCGCTCGCGCATCACCGCGCGGATCGGCGCGCGGTTCCAGGACCGGCTGGACCGGCGGGTGTTTTCCGCCGCCGTCCGCTATACCGCCGTGATGCCCAACGATCCCGTGGCGCTGGCCGCGCAGCGCGATCTGGAGGCCGTGCACCGCCTGCTGGCCTCGCCGGTGCTGATGGCGCTGTGCGATCTGCCGTGGACGCCGCTGTTCATCGTCGCGATCTTCATCTTCCACCCGATGCTGGGGATTCTCGCGCTGGCGGGCGGGGCGTTGCTGATCGTGGTGACGTTCCTCAACCAGATCACCACCAAGCGCCCGATCGCGGATGCGAACGGCCTGACGCTGGTGGCGGAACGGATGTCCGACCAGATCAAGGGCGAGGCCGAACTGATCCAGAGCCTGGGGATGCGCAACGCCAGCTTCGGCCGCTGGCAGGCGGCGCGGCAGAAGGCGACCGATGCCTCGATGCAGGCCGCCGATGTGGGCGGGGCCTATATGGCGACCTCCAAGGCGCTGCGGCTGTTCCTGCAATCGGCGATGCTGGGCCTGGGCGCCTGGCTGGTGCTGCGGGGCGAGCTGACGGCGGGGGCGATGATCGCGGGGTCGATCCTTCTGGGCCGGGCGCTGGCGCCGATCGAGATGGCGGTGGGCCAGTGGGCGGTGGTGCAGCGCGCGCAGGAAGGCTGGTCGCGGCTGGCGGTGCTGCTGAGCCGCGTGCCCCCCGAACAGCCGCTGACCCCCCTGCCCCGCCCGCGCGCGATCCTCGAGGCGCAGAACCTGTCGGTGGTGCCCCCGGGCGAACAGCTGGCGGTGCTGCGCGGCGTCAGCTTCCGGCTGGAACCGGGGCAGGCGCTTGGCGTGATCGGGCCTTCGGGGGCGGGCAAGTCGACGCTGGCGCGCGCCGTCACCGGCATCTGGCGCCCGGCGGCGGGCAAGGTGCGGCTGGATGGCGCCGCGCTGGAACATTACGAACCCGACGTTCTGGGCAGCTACATGGGCTATCTGCCGCAAAGGGTGACGCTGTTCGACGGCACGATTGCGGAAAACATCGCCCGCCTGTCGTCCGAACCCGACCCCGAGGCGGTGGTGCGCGCCGCCCGCAAGGCCGCGGCGCATGACATGATCCTGCAGTTCCCGCAAGGGTATGACACGCGCGTCGCCGCCATCGGGTCGCGCCTGTCGGGGGGGCAGTTGCAGCGTATCGGGCTGGCGCGGGCGATGTATGGCGATCCGGTCCTTCTGGTGCTGGACGAGCCGAACTCCAACCTCGACAACGAGGGGTCGATGGCGCTCAACATCGCGATCCGCGCGATGAAGGATGCCGGGCAGGCGGTGATGATCATGGCCCACCGCCCCGCCGCGATCCAGGAATGCGACACGCTGCTGGTGCTGGAAAACGGTGTCCGCACCGCCTTTGGCCCGCGCGACGTGGTGCTGCGCGAAATGGTCAAGAACCACACCGAAATCATCAAGAGTGCCGGCCCCGGAGGCGTGACATGAGTACCGGAACCAACCGCTGGTCGGTGCGCAAGCCCCTCGCGCTCGGCCTGCTGACGGCGGCGGCGCTGGTGGGCGGGCTGGTCGGCTGGGGGATGATGACGACGATTTCCGGCGCCATCGTCACCTCGGGCCAGATCGAGGTGGAACTGAACCGCCAGATCGTCCAGCATCCCGACGGCGGCATCGTGGACGAGATCCTCGTCACCGAAGGCACGCCGGTGCAGGCGGGCGAGGTGCTGATGCGGCTCGACGGCACGCTGCTGCAATCCGAACTCGCCATCGTCGAAAGCCAGTTCTACGAGATCCTCGCCCGCCGCGGGCGGCTGGAGGCCGAACGCGACACGCTCGACACCATCATCTTCGCGCCCGAACTGACCGAGGCCGCCGCGGCCCGCCCCGAGGTCGCCGAACTGATGGAGGGTCAGCGCCGCCTGTTCGACGCCCGCGCCGACACCCTGCGCAAGCAGCTGGAACAGCTCGACAAGCGCAAGGCCCAGACGGTCAGCCTGATCGTGGGCATCGACGCGCAAAGCACCGCGCTGACCCGCCAGCGCGAACTGATCGCGCAGGAACTCGACAGCCAGCAGCAGTTGCTGGACAAGGGTCTGGCGCAGGTCGCCCGGGTGCTGGCGCTGGAACGCGAAGAGGCGCGGCTGTCAGGCGTGGTGGGCGAACTTGCCGCCAACCGCGCGCAGGCCGAGGGCCGCATCACCGAAACCGAGATCGAGCAGTTGCGCCTTGCCGCCGCCCGGCGCGAGGAAGCCAGCACCCAGTTGCGCGACATCGGCTATCGCGAACTGGAACTGGTCGAACGCCGCCGCGCGCTGGTCGAACGCATCGCGCGGCTGGACATCCGCGCGCCGGTGTCGGGCGTGGTCCTGGGCCTGCGCGTGACCACGCCGCGGATGGTGATCCGGGCCGCCGACCCGGTGCTCTACCTCATCCCGCAGGATCGACCGCTGGTGATTGCGGCGCGGGTGCCCACCGTGCATATCGACCAGGTGCATGTGGGGCAGGATGCGAAACTGCTGTTCCCCGCCCTGTCCACCCGCACCACGCCCGACCTGTTCGGGCATGTGACCAAGGTGTCGGCGGATGTGTTCACCGACGAGGTGACGCATATCCCCTATTACCGGGCCGAGATCGAACTGAAACCGGGCGAGGCGCAAAAGCTCCACGGGATCGCGCTGGTCCCCGGCATGCCGGTAGAGGCGTTCATCCGCACCGACGACCGCACGCCGCTGAGCTATCTGGTGAAACCCTTCACCGACTACTTCAACCGCGCCTTCCGCGAAACCTGACCGGTCTTGCCCCCGCGCCGCAGCGCGCTTAGCCTGCGGCGCGACAGCAACCGACCGAGGATCACGGCCATGAGCGGAACCATCGCGGCGCGCCTGAAGGCGCTTGGCATCACCCTGCCCGAAGCCCCGGCACCGGCGGCGAACTATGTGCCATGGGTGCGCAGCGGCGATATGGTCTATATCTCGGGCCAGATCAGCCAGGGGGCCGAGGGGCTGATCAAGGGCAAGCTCGGCGCCGACATGGATGTGGCGGCGGGGGCGGCGGCGGCGCGGGCCTGCGCGCTGTCGATCCTCGCGCAGGCGCAGGCGGCCTGCGGGGGCGATCTGGACCGGCTGGTGCGGCTGGTCAAGATCACCGGCTTCGTCAATTCCACCCCCGATTTCACCGACCAGCCCAAGGTGGTGAACGGCGCCTCGGACCTGCTGGTCGAGGTTCTGGGCGATGCCGGGCGGCATGCGCGCTCGGCCGTGTCGGCGGCCTCGCTGCCGCTCGGCGTGGCGGTGGAAATCGAGGCCATCGTCGAGATCCGCTGATGCCCCTGCCCCCGCGCGTGCCCCTGCCCGCGGCCTTCCTGCGCGCACCGCTGGCCCATCGCGCGCTGCACGACCGCACCGCCCGCCGCCCCGAAAACAGCCGGGCCGCGGTGCGGGCGGCGGTGGCGGCGGGATACGGGATCGAAATCGACGTGCAGCTTTCGGCCGATGGCCGGGCGATGGTGTTCCACGACTATGCGCTCGACCGGCTGACCGACCGTTTCGGGCCGGTGCGCCAGCGGCGGGCGGCGGAACTGGGGGCGATTGCGCTGCGCGATGGCGACGAAGGCATCCCCACCTTCCGCGAGGTGCTGGAAACCGTCGCGGGCCGCGTGGCGCTGCTGGTCGAGGTCAAGGATCAGGACGGGATGCTGGGTCCCGATGTGGGCCCCTTGGAACAGGCGGTGGCCGACGACCTGCGCGGCTACGCCGGGCTCGTCGCGGTGATGTCGTTCAACCCCCATTCGGTCGCCGCACTGGCGCGGCTCGCCCCCGCCATCCCGCGCGGCATCACCACCTGGGGCTATCCGCCCGACCATGCCGAGGGCCTGCCCCGCGCCACCTGCGACCGGCTGCGCGCGATCCCCGATTACGACCGCTGCGGCGCCAGCTTCATCTCGCACCACTGGCAGGATCTGGGCCGCCCGCGCGTGGCCGAACTGCGCGCGCAGGGCGCGGCGGTGCTGTGCTGGACGATCCGCGCGCCCGCCGAGGAAGCCGCCGCCCGCCGGGTGGCCGCCAACATCACCTTCGAAGGCTACGCCCCGCCCATCCCGCCCCCCATCCCGTCGCTGTGATCACCCCGGGGCTTGACCCGCGCGCGGGCCGGGGCTTTGCTGGCAGCAACGGGAACAGGGACAGCATGGACGGCGGCGCGACCATCACGATCGAGGTGCTATCGGCGGTCTCCGACCTGGCGGAGGCCGAATGGGATGCCTGCGCCTGCCCCGAGGCCGCGGACGGCGGCCCGCCCGCGGACCCCTTCACCACCCACCGCTTCCTGACGGCGCTGGAAAACTCCGGCTCCGTCGGCGGGCGGTCGGGGTGGCAGCCGATGCCGCTGGTGGCGCGGGCGGACGGGCAGGTGATCGCCGTCGCGCCGATGTATGCCAAGACCCACAGCCAGGGCGAATACATCTTCGACCACGCCTGGGCCGATGCCTGGACGCGGGCGGGCGGGCGCTACTATCCGAAACTCCAGATCGCCGTGCCCTTCACCCCCGTCACCGGCCGCCGCCTGCTGACCCGCCCGGGGTGGGAGGCGGAGGGCCGCAACGCCCTGATCGCCGGCGCCGCGCGGATGGCGGCGGCAAAACGGCTGTCGTCGATCCACATCACCTTCTGCACCGGGGCAGAGGCAGAGGCGGGCGCGGACATCGGCCTGCTGCCCCGCCTGACCCAGCAATACCACTGGGAAAACCGCGGCTACGGCAGCTTCGACGATTTCCTCGCCGCGCTGTCGTCGCGCAAGCGCAAGACGATCCGGCGCGAACGCGCGCAGGCGCAGGGCTTCGGCGGCACGATCCGCACGCTGACCGGCGACGAGATCCGCCCCGAACACTGGGATGCGTTCTGGACCTTCTACCAGGACACCGGCGCGCGCAAATGGGGCCGGCCCTACCTGACGCGCGGGTTCTTCGAGGAACTGCACGACCGGCTGCGGCGCGACGTGGTGCTGGTGCTGGCCGAACGCGACGGGCGGCCCGTCGCCGGGGCGCTGAACCTGATCGGACGGGATGCGCTTTATGGCCGCTACTGGGGCTGCATCGAGGAACATCCCTGCCTGCATTTCGAACTGTGCTATTATCAGGCCATCGACTGGGCCATCGCCCATGGCCTCGGCCGGGTCGAGGCCGGGGCGCAGGGCGAACACAAGCTCGCCCGCGGCTACCTGCCCGCCCCCACCCATTCGTTGCACTGGATCGCCGACCCCGGTTTCCGCGACGCGGTGCAACGCTATCTTCAGACGGAACGCGCGGCGGTGGGCGAGGATATCGAGGTCCTGACCGCATGGGGCCCGTTCCGCCGCGGCCCGCCAAACCACGAGGGAGACGAGCAATGAAGCTGACCTTCTACACCAATCCCCGCTCGCGCGGCGCCATCGTGCGCTGGATGCTGGAAGAGGTGGGCGCGCCCTATGACACCGTGGTGCTCGACTACGGCCCGCCGATGAAGACGCCCGAACACCGCGCGCTGAACCCGATGGGCAAGGTGCCGGTGCTGGTGGCGGGCGATCAGGTGGTGACAGAGGCGGCGGCGATCTGCGCCTTTCTCGCCGATGCATTCCCGGCCGCGGGCCTCGCACCCCCGCCGGCGCGGCGGGGGGCCTATTACCGCTGGCTGTTCTTCGGCGCGGGGCCGGTGGAGGCCGCGGTGACGAACCAGTCGCTCGGCGTCGAGGTGCCCGAGGACCGGCGCGGCATGGTCGGCTATGGCAGCTTCGACACGATGCTGGCGACGCTGGAAAAGGCGGTGTCGGTGGCGCCCTATCTGGCGGGCGATGCGTTCAGCGCGGCGGATGTCTATACCGGCTCGCAGATCGGTTGGGGGTTGCAGTTCGGTACCCTGCCCCCGACCCCGGCGCTGACCGCCTATTGGGACCGGGTGAAGGACCGCCCCGCCCGGCGGCGGGCAGCGGAAATCGACGGCATCCTGACGGAGGGCTGAGCCATGCCGACCCTTCTGACAGAGGCCGAACGCGCCGCCGCCCTGCCCGCCCTGGGCGATACGGGATGGGAGGCCGTGCCGGGCCGCGACGCGATCCGCAAGATGTGGCGCTTCGAGGATTTCTCGCAGGCCTGGGGCTTCATGTCCCGCGCCGCGCTGGCCGCCGAGGCGCTGAACCACCACCCGGAATGGCGCAATGTCTACAGCCTCGTGGATGTGGTGCTGAGCACGCATGACTGCGGCGGGCTGTCGATGCGCGACATCCGGCTGGCGCGGCGGATGGATGCGATGGCCGGCGGGGCCGAGGTCGAACGCGGCCACGGCGCGCCGATCCCGACCCTGACGGCGACGCGGACGGCGTGACCTTTGGCGGCAATACCGATGGATAAGACAGCGCCGGGGGCCAGCCCCCGGACCCCCGGGATATTTATGGACAGAAAGTGAACAGGGGGACGGATCATCCCCGCCCGTTTACTTTCTGTCCCCAAATATCCCCGCGCGGCGCGCGCATCCCTCCGCCGGGCCAACCGCCGGGTCGGGGCGCTGCGCCCGCAGGCCGGGGTTCACCCCGGCCCCGGGATACGGCAACGGTCAGGCCGCCGAGCCGGACGCCACCCGGGTGATCGCGGCCTCGATGGAAGCTTCGATGATGTCCATCGCCTCGTCCACCTGTTCCATCGGCGTGGTCAGCGGCGGCAGCAGGCGCACGACGTTGGCATGCATGCCGCAGGTGATCATGATCAGGCCGCGGGCCTCTGCCTCGGCCACGATGGCGTTGGTCAGGGCGGCGTCGGGGGTCTTGGTGCCGCGGTCCTTGACCAGTTCGAACGCCACCATCGCGCCCATGCCGCGGACGTTGCCGATCGCCTCCATCCCCTGGCGGGCGGCCAGCGCGTTCAGCCGGGCGGTGATCGCATCGCCGATTTCCACCGCGCGGGCGCAGAGGTTTTCCTCTTCGATCACGTCCAGCACCGCATGCGCCGCGGCCACCGCCAGCGGGTTGCCGGCATAGGTGCCGCCCAGACCGCCCGCGGCGGCGGCGTCGATCACCTCTGCCCGGCCCGTGACCGCCGACAGCGGAAAGCCCCCCGCCAGCCCCTTGGCCATGGTGATCAGGTCGGGTGCCACGCCCGAATGTTCGAAGCAGAAGATCTTGCCCGTCCGCGCCATGCCGGCCTGGATTTCATCCGCGATCAGCAGGATGCCGTGTTCGTCCGCGATCCGCCGCAGCGCCTGGAGGAAGCTGGCCGGCGCGGGGTTGAAGCCGCCCTCGCCCTGCACGGGTTCGATGATGAAGGCCGCGACGCGCTTGGGGTCGATCGAGGACTGGAACAGCCGTTCCAGCATCGCCAGCGACTCGGCCTCGGTGACGCCGTGGTAGTCCGAGGGGAAGGGCGCGTGATAGACCTCTGCCGGGAAGGGGCCGAAGCCCGCCTTGTAGGGTTTCACCTTGCCGGTCAGCGCCATGCCCATCATCGTGCGGCCGTGGAAGGCGCCGGTGAAGGCCACGATGCCCGACCGCCCGGTATAGGCGCGGGCGACCTTGACGGCGTTTTCCACCGCCTCGACCCCGGTGGTGATCAGCAGGGTCTTCTTCTCGAAATCGCCGGGGGCGAGGCGGTTCAGCCGTTCGGCAAGGCTGATGTAGCCTTCGTAGGGCGCGACGTTGAACGAGGTATGGGTGAAGGCCTGCGCCTGTTCTGCCACGGCCGCCATCACCTTGGGATGGCGGTGGCCGGTGTTGTTCACCGCGATGCCGGCGGCGAAATCGAGGTAGCGCTTGCCCTCGACATCCCAGAGTTCGGCGTTTTCGGCACGGGCGGCAAAGATCGCGCGCGTGGACACGCCGTTGGCGACGGCGGCGGTCTGGCGGGCGCGCAGGTCGGAATTGGTGGTCATCAGACATCTCCCGGAAGGTTGACACGATCCTAGCGCACGTTCAGGATATTGAGCAACCGGATTCTTGCCCCCGCCCCGCGGCACAGCGGGGGCCCGGGCGAAAAGCGAAAGGAGCCCGGATGGAGGATTTCGACGTCGGCACCCGCCTGCGCGGATTGCGCCTGCACCGGGGGCTGTCGCAGCGGCAACTGGCCGAGGCGGCGGGCGTGCCGCATGGGCAGATCTCGATGATCGAGACCAACCGGTGCAGCCCCTCGGTCGCCTCGATGCGCAAGATATTGAGCGGTTTGAGCATGTCGATGGCCGAGTTCTTCGAACCCGACCAGGCCGACAGCGCGCAGGTGTTCTTCACCGCCGCCGAGCGGCGCGACCTGACCTCGCGCCTGCCGGGCGCGGCGCGGGTACGGATCGCGCAGGTGGGCGACGCGCGGGCGCACAACCTGCAAGTGCTGCACGAAACCTACGAACCCGGCGCCGACACCGGGCGGGCGATGCTGGCCCATGCCTCGACCGAGGGCGGCATCGTCGTGGCGGGCGAGATCGAGGTGACAGTGGGCGATCAGGTCCGCCTGCTGCGCGAGGGCGACGGCTATCTGTTCGACAGCATCATCCCCCACCGTTTCCGCAACCTGTCGGACCGGCCGGCGGTCATCATTTCCGCCTGCACGCCGCCCTATCTGTGACGCGGCGGCACGAGAATCATCGCCCGCCGCCGGCGCGGTCTGCCGCGCCAGATGGCCGCGCGGGGGATTCTTCCGGCGCCGAAAGGTGTTGCCGCGGCCACGCAGGCGCCTGTGCGCGACCTTCTGTAGCCGATTGGGCGCTGGACGTGCCGCGCGGGCCGGTCTAAAACCCGCGCACGAGGCTGCGGGCGACCGCAGCCCTGTTCATGCATGGGTCGCGTCCAGCGGCCTTGGAAGGGAGAAGTTCCGTGTCCCACGCTGAAGACAACGCAGGCACCCGCAGGGATTTCCTGTATTATGCCACGGCCGGGGCGGGCGCGGTTGCCACCGGCGCCGCCGTCTGGCCGCTGATCAACCAGATGAATCCCTCTGCCGACGTGCAGGCGCTGGCCTCCATCTTCGTCGATGTCAGCTCGGTCGAGCCTGGCACCCAGCTGACGGTGAAATACCTCGGCAAGCCGGTGTTCATCCGCCGCCGCACGACCGAAGAGATCGAGGCCGCCCGCGCCGTGCCGCTGGACCAGCTGGTGGACAAGGACGCCCGCAACCCCAACCTGGGCGCCGGCACCCCCGCGACCGACCCCAACCGCGCCCTGCCGCCCCCGGGCGCCGAAGGCGACGCGGCCGAGGAATGGCTGGTAATGGTCGGCGTCTGCACGCATCTGGGCTGCGTGCCGATCGGCGATGGCGCGGGCGATTTCGGCGGCTGGTTCTGCCCCTGCCACGGGTCGCACTATGACAGCGCCGGGCGCATCCGCCGCGGCCCCGCGCCCGAGAACCTGCACATCCCGGTGGCGTCGTTCACCGACGAGACCACGATCAAGCTGGGCTGAGGAGCGACCCCATGTCTGGAATTCCGCACGACCATTACGAGCCCAAGTCCGGCTTCGAGAAGTGGCTGCACGCGCGCCTGCCGATCGCCTCGCTGGCCTATGACACGCTGATGATCCCCACCCCCAAGAACCTCAACTGGATGTGGATCTGGGGCATCATCCTCGCCTTCTGCCTTGCGTTGCAGATCGTCACCGGCATCGTGCTGGTGATGCACTACACGCCGCATGTCGATCTGGCCTTCGCCAGCGTCGAACATATCATGCGCGACGTGAACGGCGGGCACATGCTGCGCTATCTGCACGCCAACGGCGCCTCGCTGTTCTTCGTCGCCGTCTACATGCACATCTTCCGCGGGCTCTACTACGGGTCGTACAAGACCCCGCGCGAGGTGGTGTGGATCATCGGCATGCTGATCTACCTCGCCATGATGGCGACCGCGTTCATGGGCTATGTGCTGCCCTGGGGGCAGATGTCGTTCTGGGGCGCCACCGTGATCACCGGCCTTTTCGGCGCGATCCCGGGCGTGGGTCCGACGATCCAGGAATGGCTTCTGGGCGGGCCGGCGGTCGACAACGCGACGCTCAACCGCTTCTTCTCGCTGCACTATCTGCTGCCCTTCGTGATCGCCGCGCTGGTGGCGCTGCACATCTGGGCCTTCCACAATGTCGGCAACGGCAACCCCACCGGGGTCGAGGTGCGCCGCACCTCCAAGGAAGTGGCGGAAAAGGACACCGTGCCGTTCTGGCCCTTCTACGTGGTCAAGGACCTGTTCGCGCTCGGCGTCGTGCTGATCGTGTTCTTCGCCATCGTCGGCTTCATGCCGAACTACCTGGGCCACCCCGACAACTATCTGGAGGCGAACCCGCTGGTGACGCCGGCCCATATCGTGCCGGAATGGTACTTCCTGCCCTTCTATGCGATCCTGCGCGCCTTCACCGGCGATGTCTGGGTGGTGCAGCTGGTGCAGTTCGTCACCTTCGGCATCGTGGACGCCAAGTTCTTCGGCGTGCTGGCGATGTTCGGCGCGATCGCGGTGCTGGCGCTGGCGCCGTGGCTCGACACCTCTTCGGTGCGTTCGGGCCGGTTCCGGCCGATGTTCAAGTGGTGGTTCTGGCTGCTGGCCATCGACTTCATGGTGCTGATGTGGGTGGGCGCGATGCCGGCCGAAGGGATCTACACCTGGATCAGCCTGATCGCCGCGACCTACTGGTTCGCCTATTTCCTGATCGTCCTGCCGCTTCTGGGGGTGATCGAGAAGCCGCTGCCGGCGCCCGCGACGATCGAAGAGGACTTCAACGCCCACTACGGTCCGGCCGCCAAGGCCACCGCGGCCGAGTGACGGAAAGGATGCCACCGATGATCCGCAAGCTTTCCCTTTCGGCGCTGACGGCGCTGGCCCTTTCCACCGGCGGCGCGCTTGCCGCCGGGGGCGAGTCGCATATCGAGGACTTCGCCTTCTCGTTCGAGGGCCCCTTCGGCAAGTTCGACCAGATGCAGCTGCAACGCGGCCTTCAGGTCTATACCGAGGTCTGTTCGGCCTGCCACGGGCTGCGCTATGTGCCGCTGCGCACCCTGGCCGACGAGGGCGGCCCGCAGCTGCCCGAGGATCAGGTCCGCGCCTATGCCGCGAACCTGTCGATCTACGACCCCGAACTGGACGAGGACCGCCCGCGCAAGGCGACCGACCATTTCCCCGAATCCGGGCTGGACAACGCGCCCGACCTCAGCCTGATGGCCAAGTCGCGCGCCGGGTTCCACGGGCCGCAGGGCCTGGGGATCAACCAGTTCCTCAACGGTATCGGCGGGCCGGAATACATCGCCTCGATCCTCAACGGCTATACCGGCGAGGAAAAGGAAGAGGCCGGGACCACCTATTACGAAAACACCGCCTTCCCCGGCGGCTGGATCGCGATGGCCCCGCCGCTGTCGGACGGGCATGTCGAATATGCCGACGGCCATGACAACACCGTCCAGGCCATGTCGCAGGATGTCGCCGCCTTCCTGATGTGGACGGCGGAACCCAAGATGATGGCGCGCAAGCAGGCGGGCCTGACGGCGGTGATCTTCCTCACCGTGCTGACCGTCCTGCTGTACCTGACCAACAAGCGGTTGTGGGCGGGCCTCAAGGGCAAGAAGAAACACGCCTGACCCCACCTGGCAGGCCGACGGAACCCCGCCCCTTAGGGCGGGGTTTTTCTTTGGTCAAAGTCCCAGATAGTCGCGCAGCGCCGGGGGCGGGTCGGCGAACAGGGCCGCCGTTTCGACGGGCGGATGCGCCACCCCGCGCTCGACCAGCACCGTCAGGGGGGCGAAGCGGCGCGCATCCGCGGGGTCGTGCGTGACCATCAGCACCAGCGCGCCGGTCTCGTCGGCGATCTCCTCGACCAGCGCCAGCATTTCCGCCTTGAGCCCGGGGCCGAGCGCGGCGAAGGGTTCGTCCAGCAGCAGCGTAGGCCGCGCGCGCAGCAGCACCCGCGCCAGCGCCGCCCGGCCCTGTTCGCCCCCCGACAGCTGCCCCGGCCGCGCATCCTCGCGCCCGGCCAGCCCGACCCGGGCCAGCACCTGCGCCACACGGGCATGGTCGCCGGCCGTCAGCCGCAGGGCGGGCGACAGGCCCAGACCCACGTTCTGCGCCAGCGTCAGGTGGGGAAACAGGTTCTGGTCCTGAAACAGGATCGACAGCGGCCTGTCGCCCGGCGCCAGCGGCCCGAGGTCGCGCCCCTGCCACGTCACCCGGCCCGCCGCGGCCGGCAGGAACCCCGCGATCGCCAGCAGCAGCGTGGATTTCCCCGCCCCCGAAGGCCCGATCACCGCCACCCGCGCGCCCGCGGGCACCGGCCAGTCCGCGGTCAGGGCGAAATCGCCCGCGCCGACCCGCAACCCTTCAAGCCCCAGCATCGTCCCGCCCCCCGCCGCGATCCATGACCCAGAACAGCCCGAACGACGCCGCCAGCAGCAGCACCGCCGCGGCCTCTGCCGCCTCTGTCCTGAAGGCGCCCATCAGCCGCCAGACCTGCATCGGCAGCGTCGCGTTGCCTTCGCCCGCGAACAGCGCGATCACGCCCAGATCCCCCATCGCCAGCGCCGCCGCCACCCCGCCGGCAAAGCCCAGGGGGCGGCGCAGCCGGGGCAGCGTCACCAGCCGCAGCCGCGCCCATCCCCCGATCCCGAGCGATTCCGCCAGCCGCATCTGCGTCGCCTCGACCTCGCGCAGGGCGGGCAGGATCAGGCGCAGGGCAAAGGGCAGCGCCATGGCGGCATTGACCAGCACGGTGACGGGCAGCGCCACCGTTTCCGGCGCGGCAAAGGGCAGGACGGCGATGAACAGCCCCGCCCCCAGCACCAGCGACGACGCGGCAAGCGGCAGCATCCCCGCCAGTTCCGCCAGCCGCCCGGCCACGCCGCCCCGCACCGCCAGCTGGCCGAGCGCCAGCGCCCCCGCCAGCACCAGCGCAGCAGACACCAGCGCCATGACGACCGACCGCCCCGCCGCGGCCCAGACCGGCGCGGGTAGGGCCGCCAGACCGGGCAGGCCGCGCAGGATCACCGCCAAGAGCGGCGCGAACAGAAAGGCCGCGGCCAGCGCGATCACCGCCCCGTCCAGCAGCCGCAGCCCCCACCGGCCCGCATCCCACCGCTGCACCGCCCGGTCCAGCCCGCCGCCGAAACCCGCAGGCACCGCCACCCGCGCCGCCAGCAGCACCGCGCCTGCGCACAGCGCGAACTGCACCGCCGCCAGCGCGGCGGCGCGGGACAGATCGAACTCGAACCGCACGGCCTGATAGATCGCGACCTCGACCGTGGTGGCCCGGGGCCCCCCGCCCAGGATCAGCGCGGCGGCAAAGCTCGCCAGACAGATCAGGAACACCGCCAGCGCCGCGCCCGGCAGCACCTCGCGCAGCATCGGCCGTTCCAGATGCCGCGCGACCTCTGCCGGGCCGAATCCCAATGCGGCGGCGGTGCGGAACCGTTCGGCCGGGATCGCCTGCCAGCCCTGCAACACCATGCGGACCGCCAGCGGCAGGTTCAGGAACACATGCGCCAGCACCACGCCATGCAGGCCATAGACCTGCACCGGCGGCAGGCCCACCGCGGCCAGCCCCGCGTTCAGCACGCCCCCCCGGCCGAAAATCGCCAGCAGGCCCAGCACCGCCACGATCACCGGCATCAGGAAGGGCGCGCCGAGCGCCGCGATCAGCAGCCGCCGCCCGGCGAACCGCCGCCGCGCCAGCGCCCGGGCCACCGGCACCGCCAGCACGACGGAAATCGCCGCCGACAACGCCGCCTGCACCAGCGTGAACCGCACCGCCGCCCAATCCGGCCCCGTCAGCCGCATGCCCCCCGCATGCGCCAGCACCACCCCGAGCGTGCCGAGCATCAGCGCCGCCAGCACCAGCCCCGCAACGGCGCCGGGCAGGCCCCTCACCGCGACAGCGCCGCGCGCCATTCCTCCAGCGCCGGGGCGCGAAGCGCCTCGGCCTCTGCCGGGGGCAGGAACAGGGTGGCTTCGGGGCGCGGCAGGGTGTCGAACCCTGCGGGCAGGCCCCCGGCGGGGGTACGGGCGGGATACATCCAGTTGGTTTCCGGGATCGCGGCCTGGAAGGCGTCGGACAGCACGAATTGCATGAACCGCCGCGCCAGTTCGGGCTGCGGCGCATTCGCCAGCAGGCCCGCGACCTCGACCTGCACATAATGGCCCTCGGCAAAGGGCGCGGCGGCCTTGCTGTCGTCGCCCTCGGCGATCAGATGATAGGCGGGCGAGGTGGTGTAGGACAGCACCATATCGGCCTCGCCCTTCAGGAACAGGTCGTAGGATTCCGACCAGCCGGGGGTGACGGTCAGGATGTTGTCCGACAGCCCGCGCCAGATCTCGGCCGCCCGGTCGCCATAGGCCGCCCGGACCCACATCAGCAGGCCCAGCCCGGGGGTGGACGACCGCGGATCCTGGATCACCACCTTGAGGCCGGACGCCGCCAGCGCCTCGAAACTTTCCGGCGGGTCGGGCAGGCGGGTGCGGTCGTGGACGAAACCGAACCAGCCCCAGTCGAAGGGCAGAAACAGCGGGTCGGCCCAGCCCACCGGCAGGTCGGTCGGCGCATCGACGCCATGGGGCGCGAACAGCCCCGTCGCCCCCGCCGCCGCGACCAGATTCGTATCCAGCCCCAGCACCACATCCGCCGTGCTGCGCGCGCCTTCCAGCCGCAGCCGCGCCAGCAGCGCCGCCCCGTCGCCCGCACCGATCAGCCGCAGGTCGCAGCCGCATTCGGCCTCGAACGCGGCCTCGATCGCCGGGCCGGGGCCCCAGTCGGACACGAAGCTGTCATAGGTCAGCACGGTCAGCACCGGGGTCTGCGCGGCGGCCACCGCCGCCATCAGCGAAACCCCCGCGGCAAGGCCGGTAGAAAGAATAGGGCGGTACATCGGCATCCTCCACAAGCGACGGCGGGCCGGGGTGAGGATCAACCTGCGCCTTCCCTCCGCCGGTTCTAACCGGATCAGGTTCAACGGGTTCGCCTGCGCGTCTCAGCCCCCAAGGGCACCCCGAGCCGCCCCAGCATAGCGCGCCCCGCAGCCACCGCAAGCACCCGCCCGCAGCAGGGAGACTTTCGCGCCGATGGCCCGCCCTTCGCCTGTTCCGCCGGAATCCGGTTTATTCCGCCCGCCCACTGGCCTAAAGCTGCATCCGCAACCGGGAGGTCAACATGAGCTTCAACACCTTCGGCCATCTCTTCCGCGTCACCACCTGGGGCGAAAGCCATGGGCCCGCGCTCGGCGCCACGGTGGACGGCTGCCCCCCCGGCATCGCGCTGACGGAAGCCGACATCCAGCCCTGGCTCGACCGGCGCAAACCGGGGCAGAACCGCTACACCACCCAGCGGCGCGAGGAGGACGCGGTGCGCATCCTGTCGGGCACGTTCGAGGGGCGGACGACCGGCACCCCGATCCAGCTGATGATCGAGAACACCGACCAGCGGTCCAAGGATTATGGCGAGATCGCGCAGGCGTTCCGCCCCGGCCATGCCGACATCGCCTATCACCAGAAATACGGGCTGCGCGACCATCGCGGCGGCGGGCGGTCCAGCGCGCGGGAAACCGCGGCGCGGGTGGCGGCGGGGGGTGTCGCGCGGACGGCGCTGGCGGCGCTGGCGCCGGGTCTGGCGATCACCGGCTATATGGTGCAGATGGGTGCGCGCGCCATCGACCGCGCGCGGTTCGATCCGGCAGAGGTGGGGCGCAACCCCTTCTGGTGCCCCGATCCCGGCACGGCAGCGGCTTGGGCCGAGGACCTCGACGCGCTGCGCAAATCCGGCAATTCGGTCGGCGCGGTGGTCGAGGTGGTGGCGACGGGCGTGCCCCCGGGGTTGGGGGCGCCGATCTACGGCAAGCTCGATGCCGATCTGGCGGCGGCGATGATGTCGATCAACGCGGTCAAGGGGGTCGAGATCGGCGAGGGCATGGCCGCCGCCGCCCTGACCGGCGTGGACAACGCCGACGAGATCCGTTTGGGCCCGGACGGGCCGGAATATGCGACGAACCACGCGGGCGGCATTCTGGGCGGGATCTCGACCGGCCAGCCGGTGGTGGTGCGTTTCGCGGTCAAGCCCACGTCCTCGATCCTCACCCCCCGGCGGACGATCAACGTGAAGGGCGAGGCGGTGGATCTGGTGACGAAGGGCCGCCACGACCCCTGCGTCGGCATCCGCGCCGTGCCGGTGGCCGAGGCGATGATGGCCTGCGTGCTGCTGGACCACCTGCTGCGCGACCGCGGGCAGACGGGGGGCGTGCGGGGGCGGATCGGCTAAGCGGCACCCGGTAAGGCCGGGCGGGAGAAGGAAACGCACTGCGTTTCCCCGCCCGTCGCGCGACGGCGCCACTGGAAACGGAGATGCCGGGAACAATCGATAGGCCAGCGCCTGCCCCGGCGGGCGAGTAGCGCCCGCCATGGGCGGGGCGGGCGCTGGCCGGGGGCTTGGGGCCCCCGGCCGGGGCAACTCTGACCACATCGCGGTGGCGAAGGCACGCGCCTTCGCCAGCCAGAGCGGGAGGGGAGAAGAGGCCCCTACCCCCGCACCCGCGACAACTGCACCATCAGGATCCCCGCCGCCGCGATCGCCACCCCGGCCAGATCGGCCGGGCCGAGCGGTTCGGCCAGCACCGCGGCGGCGATCAGCACCCCGAACACCGGGTTGAGGAAGTGGAACGCCGCCGCCCGCACCGCGCCGATGCGGCCCACCAGCACGAACCAGACCCAGGTCGCCGCCAGCCCCGGCACAAGCGTGGTATAGGCGAAGGCCAGCACCAGTTGCAGGCTCCAGTCCACCACGAAGGGCTCCGCCGCCACGGCGATGCCCCCCAGGACCGCCGCCCCGACCAGCATCTGCAACCCCACGACCATCAGCAGACCCCCGCCGCCGCCCGAGGCCCCGCGCAGCGCCAGCGTCGCCACCGTCAGCGCCAGCGCCCCCAGAACGCAAAGCGCGATCCCCAAAGGATCGGCCCCGCCGCCAAGCCGCGTCGCCATCACCACCGCCACCCCGGCGAACCCGGCCAACAGGCCCGCGATGCCCATGGGCGGCAGGCGTTCGCGCCAGACCAGCCAGCCCGCCAGCGCGACCATCAGCGGCATGGTCGAGGCGACGATGGCGGCGACCGAGGCCGACACCCACTGCATGGCGACGAAGTTCAGCCCCAGATAGACGGCGTTCTGCATCACCCCGAACAGCGCCACCGCCCGCCACTGCGCCCGCCCCCGCGGCAACCGCTGGCCAAGCGCCAGCGCCAGACCCACCCCGATCAGGCCCGACACCAGAAACCGCAGCGCCAGCGCCGTCAGCGGCGGCGCATCGACCACGATCATCCGCGCCGAGGTGAAGGCCGACGACCACATGACCGCGAAGGCCAGCCCGATCAGCACCGCGCCGATGTCGAAACCCCGCCCGCGCATCCCCGCCCCCGTCAAAGCAAAAGGCCGCCCGAGGGCGGCCCGGACCGGGGAATACCCCCGGCACCCGCGCGTGGCGCGCTCAGGCGTTCACGCTGTCCTTCAGCGCCTTGGCGGCGGTGATGCGCACCTGGCGGTCGGCCGGCTTGCTGATCGTCTCGCCGGTGGCGGGGTTGCGTACCTGACGTTCGGGGCGGGCGCGGCAGGCGATCTTGCCCAGGCCCGGCAGGGTCACGGCGCCGCCGGCGGCGACTTCCTTGGTCACGACAGCGGCCAGCGCATCCAGCGCCGCCGAAGCGGTCTTGCGGTCGCCCCCCATCGCCTCGGCCAGCGCGGCCACCAGCTGGGTCTTGGTCATCGGTTTGGACATGATCCGTCTCCTCGTGCCTGCCCGTTTTTCCGGGCCCGTATGCGCGCCCTTCAAGGGCCGTCGCGCCGCTACACAAGTTTTCGGCCAACAAATCAAGCCCCATTCCGCAGCATCGGCAGCTTTTCCCCGCGTCACGGGCCCCTCACACCGGCCCTGTCAGAGGAAGGCGGTTTCCTCGAAACTGCGCAACTTGCGGCTGTGGATGCGTTCGAGCGGCATCTCGCGCAAAAGCTCCATCGCGCGGATCCCGATCAGCAGATGCCGCGCCACCTGCGTGCGGTAGAAATCCGACGCCATCCCGGGCAGCTTCAACTCTCCATGCAGGGGCTTGTCGGAAACGCACAGAAGCGTGCCATAGGGCACCCGGAAACGGAAACCGTTGGCGGCGATGGTGGCGCTTTCCATGTCCAGCGCGATGGCCCGGCTTTGCGACAGCCGCGCCACGGGACCCGACTGGTCGCGCAGTTCCCAGTTGCGGTTGTCGATGGTGGCCACCGTGCCGGTGCGCATGATGCGCTTCAACTCGTACCCCTCCAGCCGCGTGACCTCTGCCACCGCCTGCTGCAAGGCGATCTGGATTTCCGCCAGTGCCGGGATCGGCACCCAGACCGGCAGGTCGGCGTCCAGTACGTGATCCTCGCGCAGATAGGCATGGGCCAGCACGAAATCGCCGAGCGACTGCGACCCGCGCAGCCCCGCGCAATGGCCGACCATCAGCCAGGCATGCGGGCGCAGCACGGCGATATGGTCGGTCGCGGTCTTGGCGTTGGAGGGGCCGATCCCGATGTTGACCAGCGTGACCCCCTGCCCGTCGGGGCGGACGAGGTGATAGGCCGGCATCTGCGGCATCCGCGGCAGCACCCCCAGCGGCGCGGCCGGATCGGTGATCACCTGATGCCCCGGCGCGACGAAGGCGGTGTAACCCGAGGCGGGATCGGCCAGCGCCCGGCG
Organism: Ruixingdingia sedimenti; assembly: GCF_031432425.1. Lineage (NCBI taxonomy): Bacteria > Pseudomonadati > Pseudomonadota > Alphaproteobacteria > Rhodobacterales > Paracoccaceae > Ruixingdingia > Ruixingdingia sedimenti. The sequence goes on from NZ_JAVKPH010000010.1 coordinate 35,813, forward strand.
CGCCACGGCCTCGAATTCATCGACGTAGAACTGGTAGTTGGTGAAAAGGACGTGGTTCTGGAAATGCTCGGGCGCGGTGGCGGTGTAATGCGTCAGCCGCGCCAGCGAATAATCCACCCTTTGCGCCGTGAACGGGGCCAGCGGGCGGGACCCGTCGGGATATGCCAGCAGCGTGCCGTTCACGATGCCGTCGTCGGTGGTGGCAAGGTCGGGCACGTCGAACAGATCGCGCAGGGTGAAATCGAGCACCCCGTCATGCGGCACGGTCACGTCGTCCGCCGCGGCCAGCGCGAAATGCACCGGGATGGGGGTGGCCGACCAGCCCACCTGCACCGGCACGCCGTGGTTGCGCAGGACAAGCTCGATCTGCTGGGTCAGATAGGCGCGGAACAGGTCGGGCCGGGTGACGGTGGTGGCATAGGTGCCGGGCTCGGTGACATAGCCGAAGCTCAGCCGGCTGTCGATCCGGGGATAGCTGGTGACGGCCAGCCGCACCTCGGGGTAATAGGCGCGCACCCGGGCGGGGGGCCGCCCCTCTGCCAGCGCACGGCGGAAGGCCGTGGCCAGAAACCCCACCGCCCCGGCATAAAGCGCCTCCAGCGCCGCCACCGCCGCCCCGGCATCGGTGAAAAGCTGCGGGGCGCAGGGGTCGGGGGTCAGAAGGCGGGGATCGGCGGTCATGGTCTGTCCTTGCGGTTGTCGGCCCAAGGCTGGCACCGCGGGCGGGGGCTGGCAAGGGGCCATGGTTGCGGCTGTGGCGAGGTCGGTGCCGGGGGCCAGCCCCCGGACCCCCGGGATATTTGGGGACAGAAAGTGAAGAGGCGGGCCACTTATCCGCACCCTTCTTCACTTTCTGTCCATAAATATCCCACGGGGGTGCGGGGGTGTGAAACCCCCGCCGCTACGCCCTTCACCCGCACTGCCACCGGGGGCGGGCCCGATTGCCGCCTGCCCCACGCCGGTGCTAGGTTGCCGCCGGCAGCAAGAGGGGGGCATGGCCATGGTCACGGCGGTGTTTTCACATGGCGACTGCGCCCGCCACCTGACCCCCCCGGGCCATCCCGAGCGGGCGGAGCGGCTGGCGGCGGTCGAGCGCGGGCTGGCGGGGCTGGCGGTGGCGCGGCACGAGGCGCCGCTCGGCGTGCGGGCGGATGTGCTACGCTGTCATCCGGCGGACCATTGGGAAAGGGTGGCGGGCGCGGTGCCGCGGGCGGGGTTCGCGGCGCTGGATGGCGATACGCATCTGTCGCCGGGTTCGCTCGATGCCGCCTTGCGCGCCGTTGGGGGTGCGGTCGCGGCGGTGGACATGGTGATGGCGGGCCGCGCGGCCAATGCCTTCGTCGCCTGCCGCCCGCCGGGGCACCATGCCGAACGGGAACGGGCGATGGGGTTCTGCCTGTTCGGCACCCTCGCCATCGCCGCGAGACATGCGCTCGACCATCACGGGCTGTCGCGGGTCGCCATCGTGGATTTCGACGTGCACCACGGCAACGGCACGCAGGACCTGCTGTGGAACGAGGACCGGGTGCTGTTCGTTTCCTCCCACCAGATGCCGCTTTATCCCGGTACCGGATCGGCGCGGGAACGCGGCGCGCATGGGCAGATCCTGAACCTGCCTTTGCCGCCGGGGTCGGGCGGGGCGGCGATGCGGGCGGCCTACGAGGGCGCGGCGTTCCCCGCGCTCGACGCCTTCGCGCCGGAACTGGTGCTGGTTTCCGCCGGGTTCGACGCGCATGCCGACGATCCGCTGGCCGAACTGGACTGGCAGGCGGAGGATTTCCGCTGGCTCACCGCGCGGCTTTGTGATCTTGCCCACCGGCATGCGGGCGGGCGGGTGGTCTCGACACTCGAGGGCGGGTATGATCTGGACGCGCTGGCGGCATGCACCGCCGCGCATGTGGGTGTTCTGGCGGAGAGGGGCGCATGACCGACGGTATCGGCGCGATGAGTTTCGAAGAGGCGATGGCGGAACTGGAAGCCGTCGTGCGCCGGCTGGAATCCGGCAATGTGGCGCTGGAGGAATCCATCACGCTCTACGAACGCGGGGCGGCGCTGAAGAAGCACTGCGACGACAAGCTGCGCGCCGCCGAACAGCGGGTGGAACTGATCCGCGCCCGCGACGGCGAGGCGCAGGGCACCGCCCCGGCCGAGGGGTTCTGATGTTCGACCACGCGCTGGCGGGGGCGGCGGACCGGATCGGGGCGCATCTGGCCGCCGTGCTGGCGGGGCGGGGCGACCAGCCGGTGGTGCAGGCGATGCGCTATGCCGTGGCGGGGGGCAAGCGGCTGCGCGGTTTTCTGGTGCTGGAATCGGCGGCGCTGCACGGGGTCGGGCCGGCGGGTGCCATCGACGCGGCGGCGGCGGTGGAATGCCTGCATGCCTACAGCCTCGTCCACGACGACCTGCCGGCGATGGACGACGACGACCTGCGCCGCGGCCAGCCCACCGTGCATGTGAAATGGGACGAGCCGACCGCGATCCTTGCGGGCGACGCGCTGCAATCGCTGGCGTTCGAACTGCTGGCCGCCCCCGCGCTCGGCCCCGCCGAGCGGCGCATCGCGCTGGTGGCGGGGCTGGCGCGGGCGGCGGGGGCCGAGGGGATGGTTCTGGGTCAGGCGCTGGACATCGCGGCGGAAACCGCGCCCGCGCCGCTGACGCTGGCGGAGATCACCGCGTTGCAGGCGGGCAAGACCGGCGCGCTGATCCGCTGGTCGGCGGAATCGGGGGCGGTGCTGGCGGGGGCGGACCCTGCGCCCTTGGGGCGTTATGCCGCGGCGCTCGGCCTTGCGTTCCAGATCGCCGACGACCTGCTGGATGTCGAGGGCGACGCCGCCCGCGCCGGCAAGCGGCTGCGCAAGGATGTGGCGGCGGGCAAGGCCACCTTCGTGTCGCTTCTGGGGGTCGCGGGGGCGCGGGCGCGGGCGGGCGATCTGGCCGATGCCGCCTGCGCGGCCCTTGACGCCTATGGCCCCGCCGCGGATACCCTTCGTCAGGCGGCCCGCTTTGCCGTCGCCCGCGACAGCTGAGGAGCCGCGATGACCGATCGCCCGCCAACACCGATGCTCGACCGCGTGGCGGTGCCGGCCGACCTCAAGCAGCTGACCGACCGGCAGTTGCGCCAGCTGGCAGACGAATTGCGCGCGGAAACGATTTCGGCGGTGTCGGTCACGGGCGGGCATCTGGGCGCGGGGCTCGGCGTGGTGGAACTGACGGTGGCGCTGCATGCCGTCTGGGATGCGCCGCGCGACAAGATCATCTGGGACGTGGGCCACCAGTGCTATCCCCACAAGATCCTGACCGGGCGGCGCGACCGCATCCGCACCCTGCGGCAGGAAGGCGGGCTGTCGGGCTTCACCAAGCGGTCGGAAAGCCCCTACGACCCGTTCGGGGCGGCGCATAGTTCCACCTCGATCTCTGCCGCGCTCGGCTTTGCCGCGGCGCGCGATCTGGGAGGCGACCCCGGGGATGCCATCGCGGTGATCGGCGACGGGTCGATGAGCGCGGGGATGGCGTTCGAGGCGATGAACAACGCGGGCCATCTGAAAAAACGGCTCTTCATCATCCTGAACGACAACGAGATGTCCATCGCGCCCCCGGTCGGCGCGCTGTCGGCGCATCTGAGCCGCCTTTACGCCGGCGCGCCCTTCCAAGACCTCAAGCAGGTCGCCAAGGGCGCGGTCAGTTTCCTGCCCGAACCGTTGCAGGAAGGGGCCAAGCGCGCCAAGGACATGCTCAAGGGCCTCGCCGTGGGGGGGACTTTGTTCGAATCGCTCGGCATCTCCTACGTCGGGCCGATCGACGGGCATGATCTCGACCAGCTTCTGCCGGTGCTGCGCACGGTCAAGGCGCGGGCGCGCGGGCCTATGCTGGTGCATGTGCTGACGAAAAAGGGCAAGGGCTATGCCCCCGCCGAACGCGCGCGCGACAAGGGGCATGCGACGGCGAAGTTCGACGTGCTGACCGGCAAGCAGGTCAAGGCGCCGTCAAACGCGCCGAGCTATACCCGCGTCTTCGCGCAATCGCTGATCCGCGAGGCCGAGGGCGACGGCAAGATCGTCGCCATCACCGCCGCGATGCCCGACGGCACGGGGCTGGATCTGTTCGCCGAACGGTTCCCGGCGCGCTGTTTCGACGTGGGGATCGCCGAACAGCATGCCGTGACCTTTGCCGCCGGGCTGGCCGCGGGGGGGATGAAGCCCTTCTGCGCGCTTTATTCCACCTTCCTGCAGCGGGGCTACGATCAGGTCGTGCACGATGTGGCGATCCAGCGGCTGCCGGTGCGGTTCGCCATCGACCGCGCGGGGCTGGTGGGGGCCGATGGTGCGACCCATGCCGGGGCCTTCGACGTGGCCTTTCTGGCGAACCTGCCGGGCATGGTGGTGATGGCCGCGGCGGACGAGGCCGAACTGGTGCACATGGTCGCCACCGCCGCCGCGCATGACGATGGCCCCATCGCCTTCCGCTTTCCGCGCGGCAACGGCACGGGGGTGGACATGCCCGCGCGCGGCGTGCCGCTGGAACTGGGCCGCGGGCGGGTATTGCGCGAGGGCGGGCGCGTGGCGCTTTTGTCCTTCGGCACGCGGCTGGCAGAGGTGCTGAAGGCCGCCGAAAGCCTTGCCGCGCGCGGCATCGCCCCGACGGTGGCGGATGCGCGGTTCGCCAAGCCGCTCGACCGCGACCTGATCCTGCGGCTGGCACGCGAACACGAGGCGCTGATCACCATCGAGGAAGGCGCGGTGGGCGGTTTCGGCAGCCATGTGGCGCAACTGCTGGCCGACGAGGGCGTGTTCGACCGGGGGCTGAAGTTCCGCAGCATGGTCCTGCCCGACATCTTCATCGACCAGGCGAGCCCCGAGGCGATGTACCGCATCGCCGGCATGGACGCCCCGCAGATCGAAGCGAAGGTGCTGCGCCTGCTGGACGTGGCGGTGGTGGGGCGGCGGGCCTGAGGGCTCAGCCCCCGGCGGCCAGCAGCGCCGCCAGACCCGCGCGGTAATCGGGGTAGATCAGCCGCACGCCGAGGTCGTCCTTGATCCGGTCGTTCCTGACGCGTTTCGACTCGGCATAGAAGCTGCGCGCCATCGGGGTCATCTCTGCCTCTTCCCAGCGTTCCTCGGGCGGGGGGGGCAGGCCCAGAAGGGCGGCGGCATGGGCGATGACGTCCTCGGGCGGGGCGGGGTCGTCGTCGCAGACGTTGTAGATGGCGCGGGGGGCGGGGCGGTGGATGGAGGCGTCGAGCACCTGCGCGATGTCATCCACATGGATGCGGGAAAACACCTGCCCCGGCTTGACGATCCGCCGCGCGCTGCCCTGCCGTACCTTTTCGAACGGCCCCCGCCCCGGCCCGTAGATACCCGCAAGGCGGAAGATGTGCAGCGGCAGGCCGAGCGTCTGCCATTGCCGTTCCGCCGCCACCCGCGCCCGGCCCCGCGCGGTGGTGGGGGTCAGGGCTGTGCCCTCATCCACCCAGCCGCCGGCATGGTCGCCATAAACCCCGGTGGTGGACAGATAGCCCACCCATTCCAGATGCCGCGCCGCCGCCAGTTCCGCCCCATGCGCCGCGATCACCGGATCGCCCGCCGCGTCGGGCGCGACGGAACAAAGCACATGCGTCGCCCGCGCCAGCGCCGGGGCCAGCGCCGCGCCGGGCCAGATCAGCGGTTCCACCCCCGCCGTGCGGAAGGCCGCGGCCTTGGCGGGATCGCGGGTGGTGCCGATCACATGCCAGCCCTGCGGCAAAAGCCGCCGCGCCAGCGCCTGCGCCGAATAGCCGTGGCCGATGGACAGAAGGGTATTCATGGCGCGACTATCGGCGCAGGCGGGGGCGGGCGCAAGGCCCGGACACTACAGCCCGTCGCGGATGCGGACGATCACCTTGCCCACCGACCGCCGCGCGGCAAGCGCGCCGATCGCCTCTGCCCCCCGGTCCAGCGGATAGCGCGCCGATATGTGCGGGCGCAGAAGGCCGTCGCGGTAAAGGGCAAGCAGGTGATCCGTGATCCCCTCGATCCCCCCGGGGTCGCGGTGCCGCGCCTCGCCCAGGAACACGCCCGCGACCTGACAGCCCTTGAGCAACACCAGATTGAGCGGCAGGTGCGGGATGCCCGCGGCGAAGCCGATAACCAGATACCAGCCCTTCCAGGCGATCGCCCGCAGCGCCGGTTCGGCGTAATCGCCGCCCACCACATCGAACACCACATCCGCGCCGCCGGGACCGCACAGCCGCTTGAGGTCTTGCGCCAGTGCGCGCTGCGCGGATTTGTCGAGCGGCGCGCGGGCATAGACGATCCCGTCATCCGCGCCGTTTTCGCGCGCGCGATCCAGCTTTTCCGGGCTCGACACCGCGGCGATGACCCGCGCGCCCATCGCCCTGGCGATCTGCACCGCCGCCAGCCCGACACCGCCCGCAGCACCCAGGACCAGAACCACCTGCCCCGCGCGCAGCTGGCCGCGTTCCACAAGCGCATGCCATGCGGTCGTGTAGTTGCCGAAAAAGGCGGCGGCGTCATCGTCGGGCATGCCGTCGGGGATGGGGATGCAGGCGCCGGCCAGGACGGCCGCATATTCCGCCATGCCGCCGCCCTCGTTGCTGGAGGCGACGACCCGCTGCCCCACCGCCAGCCCGCGCACATCCGCGCCGGTTTCCACCACCTCGCCCGCGAATTCGCAGCCGGGGGAAAACGGGCGCGCGGGCCGGTACTGGTAGCGGTCCTGGATCAGCAGGAAGTCGGGATAGGTGACGCCGCAGGCGGATACGCGCAAAAGCACCTGATCCGGCCCGCAGGGGGGCCGGGGCACATCCGCCAGGACAAGCGTTTCCGGCGGGCCGGGATCCCTGCTGATCAGTGCTTTCATCCGCATCCCCTTGCGATGGGCCTGCCTCAGGCCGTTTCCAGCGCCACCGAGATCGGCTTGTCCCCCTCGACCAGCAGGTCGAGGAATTCCGACATGCCCCAGACGGCGCGGCCGTTGCAGGTATAGCGCACCATGCCTTCCGTGATCCGCGCGGTACTGGTGCTGCCGTCGCGCAGCGTGCGGCGATGGCGCAGCGGGATCAGGGAAAAGGTCTCTGCCGTCACGTCATAGACCTCTTCATCGGTCGTCAGGCGCAGGCGGATGGCCTTCTGGAAATACCGCGCGTCATAGTCGACAGAGACCGTGGCATCGGTGATCGGGATCAGCCTTCCATCGCGGAGGGCATGGCCGACGACGATGGGCGCCCCGGCCGGATTGCCCATGAGGCTGAGCAGCAGGCCGAAATCCTTGCCGAAGGTGATCGGCGCCCATTTGTAGTGATAGAAGCTCTGCCAGTGGCGCGGCCCCCAGGATTTGTCGCGATAGCCGGTGCCGTCGATCCGCCAGCTTTCATCCCCCACCGTCAGTTCGCCCGAAACTGCGGTGTGCTGTTCGGTATGGCCGCGGAACACCTCTTTGTCGGGGTCCAGATCCCATCTGGACCCATCCGCCTCGACGATCTCGCCGCCGTGCATGGGGGAAACACCGTGGACGTCCAGCCGGATGCGGCAGGCGCGTTTGGGGTTTTCCTTGAACGCACGGGCCGGGTCCATCATCGCGGCGGGGTCTTTCAGCCACAGGACCTCGCCCTCGTAGGCGATGGTGAGGTGCTCGAACGGTTCCACCACCTCGAAGGTCAGGCCGCCCGCGTTCATCCGGTCGTTGTTGGTGATCGGCACGCGGCGGAACATGAAGCCCACGCTGCCGTCGGGCAGATAGACGCAGACCGTCATTTCGGCATGGCCCTCGTTCGGGCGGTTGCCGAGGCGCACCCACAGGCCCACGGGGTTTTCCGCATCGAAGCCGTTGAAATACATGCTTTCGTTGTAGTTGGAAAACGGCTCCGGCGGGTGGGTGTATTCGTCGCGCGGATCGAGGATCAGGCGCTTGCCTTCGGGGACGATCATCGGGCTCTCCTTTGACGGGGTGGATCAGTCGAACATGCCCTTGCGCGGCCCCATGTAGCCGAACAGGAAGCCCGCCACCTTGCGCATCTGGATTTCCTCAGCGCCTTCGGTGATGCGGTAGCGGCGGTGGTGGCGGTAGATATGTTCGAACGGCGTGTGGCGCGAATAGCCAAGGCCGCCATGCACCTGCATCGCGCGGTCCGCGACCTCGCACACCAGCCGGTTGGCCCAGTAGTTGCACATCGACACCTTGTCGCCCAGTTGGAAGGCGATCTCGGTCTGCGGGATCCGGTCCATTTCCCATGCGGTCTTGTAGATCAGCAGCCGCAGCATCTCTATCTGCGTCGCCTGTTCGACCAGCGGCCACTGGATCGCCTGGTTGTCCGACAGGGGCTTGCCAAAGGGCTTGCGCGCGCGGGCGTATTTCACCGCCTCTTCCAGACAGAAGGCGGCAGCGCCAAGCGATGCGGCGGCCTGCCGGATGCGGTTTTCATGCACGAACGCCTGCGCCAGCGCGAGGCCGCCATCCAGCGGGCCGAACTGCGCCGCGTCGGGCACCCAGACATCGGTGATGCTGATGCGTGGGTGGTCGGTCGGCATATTGAAGGTCCACATCCATTCCTCGATGCGGATGCCGGGGTCCTTGGCGTCGGCGATGAAGGCGGTGATGCCGCGCGCGTCGCCGTCCTTGCCAGAGGTGCGGGCGAAGATGCAGCAATGCGTCGCCACATGCATGCCGGTCGTCCACATCTTGGCGCCGTCGATGCGCCAGCCGGGCCGGCCGCCCCGGGTTTCGCGCACGGCGCGGGTTTCCATATGGGTCGCGTCGGACCCGTGGTTGGGTTCCGTCAGGCCGAAGGCCATCCATTTGGTGCCCTCGATGGTGCCCTGGATGAATTCGTCCTTCTGCGCCTGGGTGCCGTAGTCGCGCAGCATCACCACCTGGGGAAAGTTCGCGACGATGGAATGTTCGTTCTGCAAATCGTTGTGCAGCCCGAGGCCCCTTTTCGCCAGATGTTCGCGGATCACCGCCATGTGCAGGTTGGATCCATCGCGGCCGCCGAATTCCTTGGGCAGGCCATAGCGCAGGTGGCCGGCCCTGTCGGCGACACGCTTGACGCGGGCCAGCAACGCCTCCCATTCCGGGCGGGGCAGGCCGTCGTTGTCGAAATCGGTCCGCGCCCATTCGCGGCGGTGGTCGAAGAAGCGGATGTTGTCGTCGGCGTTCTCGATCGGCGCGATCTCGGTTTCGATGAAACGGTCCAGTTCGCCCAGATAGGCGACAAGATCCTGCGGCAGATCGAAATTCATGCTGATCCCTCCTGCGGGTTGATGGTTCGGGCGGCTTCCAGCCGGTAGGCGGCATAGCCCGGCTGATCGACGGCAAGGGTGTCGAGGGTGGTCGCCCACAGATGATCCCAGAGCCCCGGCGTATCCGGGCCGATCCTGCCTTCGCGGATCGCAAGGCAGAGCGCGTCGTTGAGCGTTTCCAGCGGGCCGGTCGTATCCAGCAGGCGTTCCAGCCGCTGGCGTTCGGCCGCTTCGGCATCCGGCGTCAGGGCCAGTTCGCGGCGCACGATGTCTAGCACATTCGCCGCGACCAGCGTGTGAAAGGCCGTGGCGCCTTCAAGCTTGGGCAGCAGATCCTTGCGCAGGAATTCGGCCACGATTTCCAGCAGTTCCAGCCGCGAGGGGGGCGGGTGCATCAGCGGGGCTCCCTGGGGTTGAGAAGGCGCAAGAGGTCGATCTCGTTTTCGGATGCGCGGCGGCCGATGGCGGCGCGTTCTACCGTGCGGTCGCCGCGCTGGAACTCGCGCGCGAATTCCACGCAGTCGAGGCCCCAGGTCAGGCTGCCCATCACCTGCCAGAACCGCACGGCCTGCGCGTCCACGCGGCCGCCGGCGGATTCGTAGCCGGCGAACAGCGCCTCACGCGACCCCACGCCGCCTGCGGGCAGATCCACCTGCCCGAACCGCCACGACCCGATGCAGAACCAGCCCAGATCCTCCATCGGGTGGCCGATATGGGCGATTTCCCAGTCGAGCACGCCGCGCAGGCCGTCTTGGCCAAGGATGTAGTTGCCGGTGCGGAAGTCGCCATGGACAAGGCACAGCGCGGGGTCCAGCCGGCCGATATGCTGGCGCAGCCACTGGAAGGCCATTTCGAACACCGGGCGGCGGTGGCCCTGCCGTTCGTATTCGCGGAAGGTGCCGTCGAGATATTCCTGCGGATGCGTTTCGCGCAGCGCGGGCAGTTCGTCGCGCGGGGTCAGGTGGATGCGGGCCAGCGCCGCGCCGCAGTCGAAGGCAAGGTTTTCGCGGGCACGGGCATAGGCGGCGTCGCGCACGATCTTGCGCCCGATGGTTTCGCCATCCATCCAGTCCATGACGAAGCCCTCGCCAAGGCCGTCCTGCGCATCCAGAATCCAGCGCACCGTGGGCACCGGCACGCCGCGCGGCTTCATGATCTGCATCAGCCGCGCCTCATTGGCCGAACCTGCGGGGCGCTTGACCTCGCGCCGCCGTTCCACCACCGCGGGCACCCGCCGCAGGACGAGCTTTTCCACCACCCCCGGGCCGCGCACCTCTATCGCCCAGCTTTCCTGACTGGCCCCGCCCGAAAGGCGCGTCTGGCGCGTGACCGCGCATTGCGCGCCCAGATGACGGCGCACCATCCGCGCGACAAGGGCCGCGAAGTCGGTCGTGCTCGGGCAAGGTTCGGCTGGCATCTGTCCATCGCATCCGGTCTGTCCGGGCGGCAGTTTCCGCGGCGGACGGGGGCGAAGTCCAATGAGATTGCGGCCGGCATTCATTGGCAAACGCAATCAATGCGGGCGCGGCGGTTGACCGCCGCCCCGCCCCGTCGCAAGCTGCCGCCGGGTTGCAGGACAGGAGGGGCGGGTGAGCCGGGTCGATCCGAAGCTGCTGAAAAGCTTTGTCGTGCTGGCCCGCCACATGTCGTTCACGCTGGCGGCCCATGACCTGGGGATGAGCCAGCCCACGCTGTCGCTCCAGATCCGCAAGCTGGAGACCGCGCTCGGCTTTGCGCTGTTCCTGCGCACCACCCGGCATATCGCGCTGACGCCGCAGGGGGCCGAACTGCTGCCCCACGCCCGCCGCCTGACCGACGAATCCGAACGGCTGGACCGCAGGATCCGGGCCATCGCGCAGGGCGAACGGCCGCGGATCCGCCTTGGCATTCCGGCCTATATGCTGGACGTGCCGGTCAGGAACCGCCTGATCGAACGCTTCGCGCAGGCGCATCCCAAGACCGCGATCATCCTTGTGAACGACTGGCAGCCGCGACTGTTGCGGGCGCTGGCCAGCGGCAAGATCGACGCCGCGCTGGTGGCCGGGGCGGCGGTGGACGAAACCCCGCCCGGCCAGCGCAGCTATGAGGGCCTGTTTCCCTCCAGCCTGCGGACGGTCCTGCTGGACCGGCAACGGATCGGCCTTCTGGTGCCGCGCGAGCTGCCGCTTTGCCGCACCGAGGAAATCGCCCCGCGCGATCTGGCGGGTCAGGCTGTGGTCGCCCTGCCCAACACCTGCCCGCCGGTTTTCGATCCGCTCTATGCGCTGTTCGATGCCTGCGGCGTTCGGCAGATCCACCATGCCGAGGTGAATTCCTTCGCCATCCAGCGTTACGCCCGCCGCAGCCGGCTGCCCGTGGTCAGCATCAGCCCGTTCGACGACCATGCGGGGCCCGACGACGATCTGGTCAGATGCTTCATCCGGGGCATCGAGCAGACGCTCGACCTCTGCCTTGCCGCGCCGCCCGACAGCACAAGGCCAGAGGTCGCGGCGCTGTTCGAGGTGGCGCTGGCCGCCGCTGCCGTGCCTCAGTCGGGGGCGAGCATGTAGCCCGCGCCGCGCACGGTTTGCAGATAGCGGGGTTGGGCCGGGTCCTGTTCGATCTTGCGGCGCAGGCGGGCGATCTGCACGTCGATGGCGCGCGCGGTCGCCTGCCCCTCGCTGCGGCCCAGTTCCGTCACCAGCCGTTCGCGCGTCACCACCTCGCCGGGGCGGGCGGCGAAGATGCGCATCAGCGCGGTTTCCGTCGCGGTCAGGCGCACCGGATCGTCGCCCTGCCACAACTCGCCCCGTTCGGTGTCATAGCGGATCGGGCCGAGGTGGATCGGGCGGGCCACGGGCGGGGGCGGGCGGCCGGCGGGCAGGCGGCGCAGGATCGCGTTGATGCGCAACAGCAGTTCCTTGGGCTCGAACGGTTTGACCAGATAGTCGTCGGCTCCGGCCTCCAGCCCCTCGATGCGGCTGTCGGTTTCGCCCCGCGCCGTCAACAGCAGGATCGGCACGTCGAGCCGCGCGCGCAGGTCGCGGGTGAGGGTCATCCCGTCCTCGCCCGGCATCATCACGTCGAGCACCAGCAGATCGAATTCCAGCCCCGCCAGCAACCGCCGCGCCTGCGCCGCATCGCGCGCGGTGGTGACGAGAAAACCGTTGCGGATCAGGAATTTCTGCAACAGCAACCGGATCCGGTCGTCATCGTCCACGATCAGCAGATGGGCCTGGGGTTCCGTCGTCACGCGCCGCCCTCCCGGATACCGTGGTAGAGCGCGCGGCGTTCGGGGTCCATCATCGCCTCCAGCACCTGACGAAAGCCTGCCACCGCCGCCGGCCCCGCGGCGCGATAGGCCGCCCGCATCCGCGCGCGCTGTACATCGGCCAGCATCCGTTCCAGCGCCGCGCCCTTTTCGGTCAGGTGCAGATGCCGTTCCCGCTTGTCGCGCCGGCCCACGCGGCTTTCGACCATGCCGTCCTCGATCAGCCCGCGCAGTACGCGGTTGAGCGACTGTTTCGTCACCCCCAGGATCGCCAGCAGGTTGTTCACCGTGGTGCCCGGGCTGCGCTGGATGAAATGCAGCGCGCGGTGATGGGCGCGGCCATAGGCGTGGTTTTCAAGGATCCGGTCGGGGTCGGCGGTGAAATCGCGATAGGCGAAGAACATCGCCTCGATCCCCTTGCGCAACTGGTCGTCGGTCAGGAACAGCAGGTTTTCGCCGCCGCCGCCCGGCAATAGGCCCTTGGCTTGTCCGGTGTTCATGCCTGCTCCTTCCGTTCCACGCTTTGATTTTAAGTCAGCCTTGTTGACTTTCCAAGGCCGAATCGTTAGCAAGGTGACGCTTTGGCGCAACAATGTGTCCACACCGGACCCAACGGGCGCAACTTTCTACAAAGCGCCTGATGGCGAAAGAGGGAGACGACGATGGCCGGAAGCTATGACGATCGCGACGGCAAGATCTGGATGGACGGCAAGCTGGTGGAATGGCGCGACGCCAAGGTCCACGTCCTGACCCATGCGCTGCATTACGCCTCGTCGGTGTTCGAGGGCGAACGCTGCTACAACGGCAAGATCTTCAAGGGCGTGGAACATTCGCAGCGCCTGCGCAAATCGGCCGAGCTGCTGGATATGGAAGTCCCCTATACCGTCGAGCAGATCGAAGAGGCGAAATACGCCATGCTGCGCGCCAACGGCTGGACCGACGCCTATGTGCGCGCGGTCGCCTGGCGTGCCTCGGGCGAGGACATGGGCGTTTCGGCCAAGCGCAACCCGGTGCGGATGGCCATCGCGGGATGGGAATGGGGCGCCTATTACGGCGACGCCAAGACCAAGGGCGCCAAGATCGACATCGCCAAGTGGAAACGCCCCTCGCCCGAAACGATCCCCGTCGCGGCCAAGGCGGCCGGGCTCTACATGATCTGCACCATGTCGAAACATGCGGCAGAGGCGAAGGGCTGTTCGGACGCGCTGTTCATGGACTGGCGCGGCTATGTCGCCGAATGCACCGGGGCCAACATCTTCTTCGCCAAGGACGGCGAGGTGCACACGCCGCTGGCGGACTGTTTCCTCGACGGGATCACCCGGCGCACGGTCATCGCGATGCTGCGTGAAAAGGGCGTCACGGTGCATGAACGCCGCATCCTGCCCGAGGAACTGGAAGGCTTTCAGCAATGCTGGCTGACCGGCACGGCGGCAGAGGTGACGCCGGTGGGCCAGATCGCCGATTATAATTTCGAGGTCGGCGCGCTGGCGCTGGATACCGCGGCATCCTACGAAAAGCTCGTCCGCGCCTGAACGTCACGGCCGGACAGGGTTCAAGGGGGCGCCGCCTGCGCCCCCTTTTGCATTCAGGTCTCGCGCCCGCGGGCAATGCGCAGGAATTCCTGCATCCGCCGGCCACTGCGGGCATCGCGGCTGCGCTGGATGGTCAGACGCGCGGCCGGGTGGCTGCCGTCCTCGCCCTGCATCCGTTCGATCTGCGCATAGCGGCGGGTGCGGATGTTATCGGGTTCGGCCGTCCGTTCGGCGGGATGATGGGTCCGCATCGTTTCGTCCTCCTCCTTCGGGTGGGGGCAATATAGGGGCAACCGGCGCAGATCCAAAGCGCGCCGGCAGGGCGGTGGCAGACTCTAGCCGCTGCCGGGGCCAAAGCGGCGGGGCTGGCCTTCGGCGGCGGGCGGGCGGTTGGTCAGCGGCGCGCCATGGGTGACGATGCGGCGGGGCGCGGCCTCTGCCTGTTCCCCGGGGGCGGCGGCGGGGATCCAGCGGGCGGTCAGCGCCTGCGCCTCTGCCCCGATCCGCGGCCCCACCGGGGTCAGCAGGGCCACCAGCACCGCGCCCTGCACCAGCCCGATCACCGTCAGCTTCCGGCGGAAGGACCGTTTCACCGTCTTGTGCCGGAACAGCACCTGCCCCAGCTTGGCCCCCGGCCAGCCGCCGACGAAGGCCAGCCGCAGCAGGAACCCCTCTGACAGCCGCCATTCCCCGGCGACGGAACGGCGCTTGTCGACGCCGAACGCGGCAAGGCTCAGCCCGTTGACCAGCAGCAGCCAGCCGGCAAGGCAGAGGGCGAGGAACTCGGGTGTTCCGGGGATCAGATACATGTCCATGCGCCCCCGGATGGCAGGCGATTCGGGCGGATTTCAGGCAAGCCGCGCGACGGCCCACCGCGCCGCATCGGAAACCGCCGGGTCGGGGTCGTCCACCAGCGCCGCCGCCACCGCGCGCAACCCGGGCAGGCCGGAATTGCCGATGGCGTAAAGCACGTTGCGCACGAACCGGTCGCGTCCGATGCGCTTGACCGGGCTGCCGGCGAATCGGGCGCGGAAGGCCGCATCGTCCAGCCCCGCCAGTTCCGCCAGCAGGGGCGCGCCCACCCGGGGCTGATAGCCGATCTCGCCCGCCGCCTGCGCGAACTTGTTCCACGGACAGACCGCCAGACAATCGTCGCAGCCATAGATGCGGTTGCCCAGAAGGGGGCGCAACTCTGCATCCACCGGGCCCTTGTGTTCGATCGTCAGGTAGGAAATGCAGCGCCGCGCATCCAGTTGATAGGGCGCCGGAAAGGCCCCGGTGGGGCAGGCGTCCAGACAGGCGGTGCAACTGCCGCAAGTGCCGTGCGCGGGGGGATCCCTGGGCAGGTCCAGCGTGGTGAAGATCGCGCCCAGAAAGAACCAGCTGCCCATATCGCGCGACAGAAGGTTGGTGTGCTTGCCCTGCCAGCCAAGCCCCGCCGCCGCCGCCAGCGGCTTTTCCATCACCGGGGCGGTATCGACGAAGACCTTGATCCCGGTCCCCTGCCCTGCGGCGTCGATCAGCCAGCGTCCCAGACGCTTCAGCCGCCGCTTCACGATGTCATGATAATCCTTGCCCTGCGCATAGACGCTGACCGCCGCCCTGTCGCGCTGTTCCAGCACCGCCAGCGGGTCGGTTTCGGGGGTATAGACCTCTGCCAGCATGATCACCGACCGCGCCTCGGGCCAGAGCGCCGCCGGATCGCCGCGCCAGTGCATGCGTTCGGCCATCCAGCCCATCTGCCCATGCCGGCCCTTGGCGACATATTCCGCCAGCCGCCCCGCCGCCTGCGGGATCGCGTCGGGCGCGCAGATGCCCATTGCGGCGAAGCCCTCTGCCCGCGCCTGCGCCTCCAGCCGCGCGCGCAGGTCGGCGCTCATGGCC
The DNA here is from genome assembly GCF_031432425.1 of Ruixingdingia sedimenti. NCBI lineage: Bacteria > Pseudomonadati > Pseudomonadota > Alphaproteobacteria > Rhodobacterales > Paracoccaceae > Ruixingdingia > Ruixingdingia sedimenti. Next base: position 51,712 of record NZ_JAVKPH010000010.1, read on the forward strand.
TAGAAATCCAGATCGGCATAGTGCAGCGGCGGCGGAAAGCCCGGCACCTGATCGGCAAGGATCGACCGGAAAGAGGGCCGCGACTTGATCTTGGCATACCAGTCCTTCACCGTGGCCGACCGGTTCCAGTCCACGTCCGAGATATAGTCGAGGCAGCTCAGATGCGCGGCCGCCGTGATGTCGGCCAGCGTCATCACATCGCCCGCCAGCCACCGGCGCTGATCCAGCAGCCAGCCCATGTAGTCGAGGTGGTACTTGATCCGGGTCGCACCCGATTTCACGTTGCGCGAATCCGGGTAGCCGTGGCCCATGACCTTCTTGTTGATGCGTTCGTACAGCAGTTTCGAGGTCACTTCGCCATGGAACTTGTCGTCGAACCAGGCGCAAAGCCGGCGCACCTCGTACCGGCCATCGGGATTGCGCGGCATAAGGGGGGGTTCGGGGTTGGTTTCCTCCAGATATTCGCAGATCGCCTGGCTTTCCGACAGCGTGCGCGTATCCAGCCGCAGCACCGGCACCTTGCCCGCCGGGTTGCGGCGCAGAAAATCGGCGCCCTGTTCCCAGTACCGCTCCTCGACTAGTTCCACCTCGATACGCTTTTCCCCGAGCGTGAGCCGGACCTTGCGGCAGAAGGGCGAGAGGGCGAAGTGGAAGAGGCGGTTCATGGCGGGCCTTTGTGCTTTTCCCCTTCCTAGCCGCGACCGGGCGGCAAGTTCAATCCCGCGGCGCGGGGGCCGGCCCGAAACAGCCCGCGCGGCCATCGGCGCGGATGGTTTCCGCCCCGTCGAGAATGGCGGCGGCGCGGCGGCGCAGGAAATCGGTGGGTTTGGCCGGGTTGCGGTCCTTGGGCGCGGGCAGGGCGGCGGCAAGGCGGGCGGCCTGCGTGGGGGTCAGTTTCGCGGCGTCGGTGTTGAAATAGTGTTCCGCCGCCGCCTGCACCCCGAACACGCCCGCGTCGAATTCGGCGACGTTCAGGTAGACCTCCAGGATCCGCCGCTTGGACCAGAAGGTTTCCACCACCGGGGTGATCACCGCCTCCAGCGCCTTGCGGCCCCAGTTGCGCCCGTGCCAGAGGAACACGTTCTTCACCACCTGCTGCGTGATGGTGGAGGCCCCGCGCCCCGTGCCCTCGTCCAGCGCGCGGCGGATCGCCACCATGTCGAAGCCCCAGTGCAGGCAGAAATTCGCATCCTCTGCCGCCACCACGGCGCGGGCCATCACCGGGGCGATTTCGTCCATGTCGGTCCAGTCGTAGCGGATACCGTCGAGGCGCGCGGATTCCTGCAACATGTAGGGCGTGCGCGGCGGGGGCAGCATGGCAAAGACCAGCACCGCCAGCAGGATCAGCACCCAGACCCCGGCCACCACCCGCAGCATCCAGCGCAACACGAACCGCAGCGCCCGGCGGCGGGGCCGGGCGGTGGAAGGCGCGGCCGCCTTCTTGCGCGTCTCTGCCTTGCGCGTCTGTGCCATCGCCGCAGCATAGAGACAAAGCCCCCCGCCGGGTCAAGCGATGCGGCGGGGCGGGCGCCGTCAGGCGCGCAGCAACGCGGCCTCGTGCCGGCGCAGGACGGGGCGGGCCACGGGGCTGTTCGCGGCGCCTGCAAGGCCGGGGAACAGCGCCAGCACCTCTGCCCGCAATGCGGCGTCACCCCCCAGCATCCGCCCGCCGGGGTGGAAACTTTCGCTCAGCGCGCCTTCGGACCAGACCAGTTCGTGCCGGTCGAACAGCAGATGGACATAGCGCACCCGCGCCCGGGGCGCGCGCGTGATGCTGCGGCCGTTGACCAGATGGACCGCCGCCACCAGCACCTCGGGCGCGCCGAACAGCAGGTCGGCCCGCCAGCCCGTCACCAGCATCCGGTGCCGGGGCGACACCAGCAGTTCGCGCGCATTGCCCAAGGCCCCCGGCGCAAAGCGGATCGGGGCGAAACTTCCCTGCCCCGGCACATCGCGCGCACCCGCCCAACGGATCGCCTGCGGCCCGTGGTCGAGCGTCAGCACCATGTCGCCGGGGCGCAGATCCTCTGCCCGCCGGGCGCCGTCGGGGGTGGCGATCAGGGTGCCCGCGACGAAACAGGGCACCGTCCCGCCCCCGCCCGCGGGGATCGCATAATCCGGTACGCTGACCGTGACCCAGGTGGACCCGGTGAAGGTGGCGGTGGTCAGGGGCTGGCCATCGGTGGGAATGAACACCGCGCCGGGCGCGCCGCTCAGATAGAAGGTCGTCCCGGTGATCGTGACCGGGCCCTGCGGCGTGGCCACGGTGACGGTATCGCCGGGCCAGATCGCGGTGATGGTCCGGCCCGCGACCAGATCGCCCGACTGCCAGCGCAGCACCCCGTCGTCATTCGCATCGGTGACGGTGATCGTTTCGAGCACGAGCATCTGGCCCGCGGGGGGCGGCGCCGCGGGGTCCATCCGCCAGAACAGAAGTTGATAGGTCTGCGCCATTGCCTGTCTCCGCTACCGGGGGCTGACATTGCCGGAACGGGGCGGGAACGGAACGGGAATATCCTGTCAATTCGATGAAAACAAAGAAAAACCCCGCAGCTTTCGCCGCGGGGTTCCAGTGTTTTCCGTGCCTTGGCCTATTCGGCGGGCATCGCCTGCGGTTCGTCCGACAGCGGATGCGGCAGGTGGCGCAGCATCTCTTTCGGGCAGACCTGAAGGAAATTGGCGCGCTCTGCCGCCCAGTCCTGAAGGATCGATTCGGCCCGGCGGCTGCCGGTCTCGGCGTGGTGGCGCTCGATCAGTTCGCGCAGTTGCGCCTCCCAGTGCGGGTGGCTGACGGCGCAGGTGAGAAGGGTTTCGAGGTTCATGTAATCCTCTGCCACGCCGTCCGGGTCATAGACATAGGCCATGCCCCCGGTCATCCCCGCGCCGAAGTTCGCCCCGATGGACCCGAGGATCACCGCCACCCCGCCGGTCATGTATTCGCAACCGTTGGACCCGCAGCCCTCGATCACCACCTTCGCGCCGGAATTGCGCACCGCGAACCGTTCGCCCGCGCGGCCGGCGGCGAACAGATGGCCGTCCGTCGCGCCATACAGCACCGTGTTGCCGATGATCGTGTTCGCCGCGGCCTCCAGCGGCGAGTTCATCGGCGGGCGCACCACGATCATGCCGCCCGACAGGCCCTTGCCGACATAATCGTTGGCATCGCCCGCGACCTCGATCTTGAGCCCCGGCGCCGCGAAGGCGCCGAGCGACTGGCCCGCGCTGCCGGTCAGCTTGACCGTCAGGTGGTCGGGTTGCAGGCTGTTGCGCATGCCGAACTTGCGCACGATATGGCTGGCCGCCCGCGTGCCGATGGTGCGGTGGGTGTTCCGCACGGCATAGGACAGCTGCATCTTTTCGCCATCCTCGAAGAAGCGCGCCCCGTCGCGGACGATTTCGGCGTCGAGCGTATCCGGCACCGCGTTGCGCGGTTTCGAGCGGTCGTAGGTGATGCGGTTCGCGCCGTCCACGGTGATCAAGAGCGGGTTGAGGTCGAGGTCATCGAGGCTCGCCGCGCCGCGGCTGATCTGCACCAGCAGGTCGGCCCGGCCGATGATCTCGTCCAGCGACCGCGCACCGATGGAGGCCAGCAGTTCGCGCACCTCCTGCGCGTAGAAGGTGATCAGGTTCACCACCTTGTCGGCGCTGCCGGTGAACTTGGCCCGCAGCGCCGGGTCCTGCGTGCAGACGCCGACCGGGCAGGTGTTCGACTGGCATTGCCGCACCATGATGCAGCCCATGGCGATCAGCGCGGCGGTGCCGATGCCGTATTCCTCGGCCCCCATCATCGCGGCGATGATGATGTCGCGCCCCGTGCGCAGGCCGCCATCGGTGCGCAGCGTCACCCGCTCGCGCAGGTTGTTCATGGCAAGAACCTGATGCGCCTCGGTCAGCCCCATTTCCCACGGCAGGCCCGCATATTTGATGCTGGTCGCCGGGCTGGCCCCGGTGCCGCCGTTGTGGCCCGAGATCAGGATGATGTCGGCCTTGGCCTTGGCCACCCCGGCGGCGATGGTGCCAACGCCGGAGGACGACACCAGCTTCACCGTCACCTTGCAGCGCGGGTTGATCTGCTTGAGATCGTAGATCAGCTGCGCCAGATCCTCGATGGAATAGATGTCGTGGTGCGGCGGGGGGCTGATCAGCGTCACGCCCTTGGTGGAATGGCGCAGCCGGGCGATCAGGTCGGTGACTTTCAGCCCCGGCAACTGCCCGCCCTCGCCGGGTTTTGCGCCTTGGGCGACCTTGATTTCCAGTTCCTCGCAGGCGTTCAGGTATTCCGCCGTCACCCCGAACCTACCGCTCGCCACCTGCTTGATCTTGGCGCAGGGGTTGTCGCCGTTGGGGAAGGGGTGCTGATGCGCCGGATCCTCGCCGCCCTCGCCGCTGTCGGACTTGGCGCCGATCCGGTTCATGGCGATGTTCAGCGTCATATGCGCCTCGGGCGACAGCGCGCCGAGCGACATGCCCGGGGTTACGAACCGCTTGCGGATCGAGGTGATGGATTCCACCTCTTCGATCGGCACCGGCTTGCCGAGCGGCTTGATGTCCAAGAGGTCGCGCAGGTGGATCGGCGGGTTGGCCCGCATCGTCGCGGAATACTGCTTCCACATCTCATAGGATGCGCGGTCGCAGGCCGATTGCAGCAGGTGCATGGTCTGCGCTTCCCACGCATGTTTCTCGCCCGTCCGGCGCGCCTTGTAGAAGCCGCCGATGGGCAGAACGCTGTCGCCCGCGCGCCAGCCCCGCGCATGGACCTGTTCCAGCTTTTGCTGGATGCCGGTCACGCCGATGCCGGAAATGCGGCTGTGCATGCCGGGGAAATATTCCGCCACCATCGCGCGGCTCAGGCCCACGGCCTCGAAGTTCAGGCCGCCGCGGTAGGAGGAGATGACGGAAATCCCCATCTTCGACATGATCTTGAGCAGCCCGGCATCCACCGCATCGCGATAGCGGCGCACGGCCTCTACCAGCGAGCCTTCCAGCAGGCCGCGGGTGATGCGGTCGCTGATGCTGTCCTGCGCCAGATAGGCGTTGACCGTGGTCGCGCCGCAGCCGATCAGCACCGCGAAATAATGCGGGTCGATGCATTCGGCGGACCGCACGTTGAGGCTGGTGAAGGTCCGCAGGCCCTTGCGCGTCAGCCAGCTGTGCACCGCGCTGGTGGCGAGGATCATGGGCATGGCCACGCGGTCCTCGTCCTGATGCTGGTCGGTCAGCACCAGATGGCCCGCGCCCGAACGCACGGCGTCCTCCGCCTCTGCCCGGATGCGTTCCAGCCCCTGACGCAGCGCATCGGGCTGGCCATCGGCGGGGAAGGTGCAGTCGATGACCGTGACCTGCGGGCCGAACTGGCGCACCATTTCATCGAATTCCGCATTGGCGATGAAGGGGCTTTCCAGCACCAGGATCTCGGTCTGGCTGCCATCCTCGTCCAGCACGTTCTTGAGGTTGCCGAAGCGGGTCTTGAGGCTCATCACCCGGCTTTCGCGCAAGGAATCGATGGGCGGGTTCGTGACCTGGCTGAAGTTCTGGCGGAAATAGTGGCTCAGCGGGCGATAGACCTTGGACAGGACCGCCGGCGGCGTGTCGTCGCCCATCGAGGCGATCATTTCCTTGCCGTCCTCGGCCATCGGGGCAAGGACCTGTTCCAGTTCCTCCAGCGTATAGCCCGCGGCGATCTGGCGGCGGCGCAGGTCGGCCCCCGTGAACATCGCGGTTTCAGGCAGCGCATCGAGCGTGGGGGAAAGTTCCACCACCTTTTCGATCCATTCGCCGAAGGGCTGGCTGGCGGCCAGTTTGTCCTTGAGCGCGCGGTCGTGGTAGAGCTTGCCTTCGGCCATATCCACCGCGATCATCTGCCCGGGGCCGAGCGCGCCCTTTTCACGCACGCTCGCCTCGTCCACCGGCACCATCCCGGCCTCGGACCCCGCGATCAGCAACCCGTCGCCGGTGATGACATAGCGCATGGGCCGCAGCCCGTTGCGGTCCAGCCCGCCGCAAACCCACCGGCCATCCGTCATCGCCAGCGCCGCGGGGCCGTCCCAGGGTTCCATGACGGCGTTGCAATAGGCGTACATGTCGGCCCAGGCCTTGGGCATCTCGACGGTCGATTTGCTCCATGCCTCGGGCACCAGCATGGTCTTGGTCATCGGCGCGTTGCGGCCGGACCGGACCATCAGTTCGAACACCGCATCCAGCGCGCCCGAATCCGAGGTGCCCGAGGGGATGATGGGCTTGATGTCCTCTGCCATCTCGCCGAACGCGCTCGACGCCATGCGGATCTCGTGGCTGCGCATCCAGTTGACGTTGCCCTTCAGCGTGTTGATCTCGCCGTTGTGGGCCAGCATGCGGAAGGGCTGCGCCAGCCACCATTGCGGGAAGGTGTTGGTCGAATACCGCTGGTGATAGATGGCGAAGGCGCTTTCGAACCGTTCGTCCTCCAGATCGGGATAGAAGGTGGCGACCTGTTCGGCCAGCATCATCCCCTTGTAGATCACGCTGCGGCAGGACAGCGAACAGAGGTAGAGCCCGCTGATCTGCGCCGCGATGGCGGCCTTCTCGATCCGGCGGCGGATGATGTACAACTCGCGCTCGAACTGTTCGCGGTCGATGTCCTTTTCGCAGCGGATCAGGATCTGTTCGATTTCCGGCCGGGTGGCGTTGGCCTTTTCGCCCAGAACCGAGGTGTCCACCGGCACGTGGCGCCAGCCGTAGATATAATGGCCCATGCGCAGCACCTCGGATTCCACGATGGTGCGGCAACGTTCCTGCGCGCCGAAATCGGTGCGCGGCAGGAACACCTGGCCCACCGCGATCCATTTGTCGGGTGCGGGTTCGTGCCCCGTGCTGCGGACCTGATCGTAGAAGAACCGCACCGGGATCTGCACATGGATCCCCGCGCCGTCGCCGGTCTTGCCATCGGCATCCACCGCGCCGCGGTGCCATACGGCCTTGAGCGCGTCGATCCCCGCCTGCACCACCCGGCGGCTCGGCGCGCCGTCGATCGACACCACCAGCCCCACCCCGCAGGAGGCGTGTTCGTCCTCTGCCCGGTAGAGGCTGTTTTCGGCCATCCACGCGCGCTTGGTCTCTTCCGCGGCAACCCAGGCTTCATCGTAGATCGTCATGGCTCACTCCTTGGGGTCGGCAGACATTGCGCGGGCGGGGATGATGCGGGCGGGGGCCTGCGACATCATCATGCCGCAGCCGTATTTCGGTTCGGTGGCGAAGAACCCGGGCTCGCCGGGAAAGACGAATTCGACCGGGCTGTGGTCGATGGGCTGGAACCCCTCGCCCACGTCCCATTCCGACGGGCCGGCAAAGAACAGCCGCCATTCGGAATGCACATATTCCCGCCCCCGCGCACGATGCAGCAGCGCGCCGGTATCGGCATCGGTTTCGGAAAAGGCGAATTCGGTCATCTGCAAGGGGACGCCGTCGATCACCCGCGTCTGCCCCGCCAGCCGGTCGAACCCGTCCACAAGACTGGCCGTGCCGTCATCGCGGACCAGCCCGAAGGAAAACGTGTCCATCCCGCTGGCCAGCAGTTCGGAAAACGACGCCGGGTCCGCCGGATCTGGCGCCAGCGACTGGCGGCGCGGGGGCGACAGGTCGACCGATTCCACCCATTGCGCCTCGTGATCGGTGCGCGAGATGAAATAGGCCCCCATCACGCCGAAATCGACGCGCCACTGGTCGCCCGGCGCATCGGCGCCGCAACGGTAGAAATTCGACAGCTTGCAGCCAAGCGCCTGCACCGTCAGAAAGCCGTCGCACCCCGCCGGCGGGGTGAAACTGCCCGCCCCTGCGGGCCCTGCGGCGAACGCCGCCCAAAGCCAGATCCAACGCCCCATCGCCGCCCCCTATTCCGCCGCGACACGCGCGGGCTGCGCCAGATAGTCGAGGATCGCGCCCGCCGCCTCGCGCCCGTCGCGGATCGCCCAGACCACGAGGCTTGCCCCGCGCACGATGTCGCCGGCGGCATAGACGCCCGGCAGGTTGGTGGCGTGGCTGCGGAAATCGGCCTTGATGGTACCCCACCGCGTCACGCCCAGATCGGCGGCATCCCATCGGGCGGGCAGGTCCTCGGGCTCGAACCCGAGCGCCATGACCACCAGTTCGGCGGGTTCGACGTAATCCGCGCCCTCGATCACCTCGGGCGACTGGCGGCCGGACGCGTCGGGCGCGCCAAGGCGCATGCGCTGGACGATGACGCCCTCGACCGCCGTGCTGCCGGTGAAACCCTTGGGCGCGGCCAGCCAGACGAAATCGACGCCCTCTTCCTCGGCGTTCTGCACCTCGCGCTGGCTGCCGGGCATGTTGGCGCGGTCGCGGCGGTAGAGGCATTTGACCGAGGTCGCCCCCTGCCGGATCGCCGTGCGCACGCAGTCCATCGCCGTGTCGCCGCCGCCGATCACCACCACGCGCTTGCCCGCGGCGTTGAGCGTGCCGTCCTCATAGGCCGGAACCTCGTCGCCGAAGCTCAGCCGGTTGGAGGCGGTGAGATAGTCGAGGGCCGGCACGATGCCGCCCGCGCCCGACCCCGGCGCCATCAGGTCGCGCGCGCGGTAGACGCCCGTCGCGATCAGCACCGCATCATGCTGGCCCCGGATCGCATCGAAGGAAATGTCGGTACCCACGTCGCAGTTCAGCACGAAGCCCACGCCGCCCTGTTCCAGCTGGTCGATCCGCTGCATCACCACGGGCTTTTCCAGCTTGAACCCGGGGATGCCATAGGTCAGCAACCCGCCCGCCCGGTCGTGGCGGTCATAGACCGTGACCTGCACCCCCGCCCGGCGCAGCGCATCCGCCGCCGCAAGGCCCCCCGGCCCGGCGCCGATGATGCCCACACTTTCTGCGCGTTCGGCCATGGGGCGGACGGGCTTGACCCAGCCTTCCTCCCACGCGGTGTCGGTGATGTATTTCTCGATCGCGCCGATGGTCACGGTGCCGTGGCCCGACTGCTCGATCACGCAGTTGCCTTCGCACAGCCGGTCCTGCGGGCAGATGCGGCCGCAGATCTCGGGGAAGGTGTTGGTGGATTGCGACAGCTCGTAGGCCTCTTGCAGGCGGCCCTCGGCGGTCATGCGCAGCCAGTCGGGGATATTGTTGTGCAGCGGGCAATGCGACTGACAATAGGGCACGCCGCACTGGCTGCACCGGCTGGCCTGTTCGGCCGCCTTGGCATCGGCGAATTCGCGGTAGATCTCGTGGAAATCATGTGCCCGCAGGTTGGCCGGGCGCTTTTCGGGCGTCTCCTTGCCGAGCGTGACGAACTTGAGCATCTTTTGCTGGGCCATGACCGATCTCCCTTGCGTCGCGCCGTGGTACAGCGGGCCGCAGGGGAATAAAAGTCAGTACGACTGACCTAAATTCAGCATTTCTGGCCTATGCTGAAATTTTTTGCATTCTAGACCCGGAAAACAGGTCAGTTCAGTTTACCTAACCCAGCGTCACCCCCACCACAAGGCCACCAGAGCCGCCCCGCCGACGATGATTCGCCACCAGCCGAAGGGCGCCACCCCGTGCCGCGCGATGAAGCCGAGCGCCCATCGCACCACCAGCACCGCGCTGACGAAGGCCATGACGAAGCCGATGCCGATGTCCCACATCGCGCTGCCGTCCAGCACGTCGCGGTTCTTCCACAGGTCATAGGCAAAGGCGCCCGCCATCGTCGGCATGGACAGGAAAAAGGAAAACTCCGTCGCCGCGCGCGGGCCCACGCCCATGAACATCGCGCCGACGATGGTGGCGCCCGACCGCGACACCCCGGGGATCATCGCCAGACATTGCACCAGCCCGATGCCGAAGGCCGTGCGCAGCGGCACCTGCGCCGCATCGCCATAGCGCGGCCAGGGGGCCAGACGGTCGGCCAGCAGCAGGATGACACCCCCCAGCACCAGCATCACCGCGATCAGCACCGGGGTTTCGAACAGCACCCGCTTGATGAAGCCATGCGCCAGCACGCCGATCACCACCGCGGGCAGAAAGGCCAGCAGCACCGCGCCGATGAACCGCCGCGCGCCCGCGTCATGGGGGGCCGCCGCGAACAGCCGCGTCAGCCGCCCGGCATAGACGGTCAGCACCGCCAGCACCGCGCCAAGCTGGATCACCACCTCGAAGGTGCGGCCCGCGCTTTCGAACCCGAGGAAATGCCCCGCCAGCAGCAGATGCCCGGTGGAGGAGACCGGCAGGAACTCCGTCAGCCCCTCGATCACGCCCAGAAGCGCCGCGACCAGCGTGTCCGAAGCCGGCATGCCCGTCAGCTGCGCAGGTTGCGGGCCGAATCCATGATCGCCTTGAACTGTCCCGCCGGGCGGTAGGGCCACAGATATTCCGGCAGAACGGCGCCGAGCGGCGTCGGCGTGATGCCCAGATCGGCCAGCCCGCGCGCGTCCGGCGCCACCACATTGTCGCGGCCGAGGTTGCGCAGCTGGTCGCGCGTCAGCACGGTATTGGTGATCAGCCCCATCGTGATCCCCTGCACCATGTCCAGCCCGAAGGCCGGGATCCATGCAAGGAAGGACGGCAGCGGCAGGATCGCCCGGCGGCGCTGGATCACCGCCAGCATCTGGCGCATCAGGTCGCGCAGCGTCGCGACCTCGGGCCCGCCGAGTTCGTAGACGCCGGGCGCCGCCGCGCCGGTGGCCCCGGCCACCGCCGCCTGCGCCACGTCATCGACATAGACCGGCTGGAACCGCGTCCCCGCGCCCGCCAGCGGCAGCACCGGGCTGCGCGCGGCCATGGCGCCGAAACGGTTGAAGAACTTGTCCTCGATCCCGAAGATGACCGAGGGGCGCAGGATCACCGCATCGGGACGGGCGGCCAGCACCGCGGCCTCGCCTTCCGCCTTGGTGCGGGAATAGGTGCTGTCGCTGTCCGCATCCGCGCCGAGGGCAGAGATATGCACCAGCCGCGCCACGCCCAGATCCGCCGCGATCCGCGCCACGCGGGCGGCGCCGTCCACATGCACGGCGTCGAAACGGTTGCGCCCGGCGGTGTTCAGGATGCCGACGCAGTTGACCACCGCATCCGCCCCCAGCATCGCCGCGCGCACGGAGGCGTCGTCGCGGATGTTGCACAGCACGGGTTCCACCTGCCCCGGCGCGCCATAGGGGCGCACGAAGATCGCCTCGTTCGGGCGGCGGACGGCGACGCGCACCCGCCAGCCGGCCGCTGCCATGCGCCGCGCGATATAGCGCCCCACGAATCCCGAACCGCCGTAGATGGTGATGAGCTTCGCCATGCCCGAACCTCCGCCGCATTGCCGTATCGCTGTGCTGCCCGTTCCATAGCCTTGCCCCCGCCCTGCGACAAGCGCAATAGGCCGACCCCGCGGCGAAATCGCCGTAAACCTGCCACAACGCGGCGAAATCGGCGCGAATGCGCGGGCGCGGCGAATTTGCCGAAAGGCGCAACTTCACCCGTTGACAGCCCCCGCGCACCCCGATACATCACGCCCCACGACACCGGCCCAGGTGGCGGAATTGGTAGACGCGCTGGTTTCAGGTACCAGTGCTGCAAGGCGTGGAGGTTCGAGTCCTCTCCTGGGCACCAAGTTTCGGCTGGAAGCCGCGCAACCCGTAAGGGATGCGCGGCTTCTGTCTTTTCGGGCCTCCGGTGGCTGCCCGCCCCCGGCGGGGGTCAGGCATCCGGGGTGACGTCGGCCTTTTCCATGCGCGCGGCCGCCACCGGTGGCGGGGGCGGCGGGGGCGGGGGCGGGGCGGTTCCGGCCACGGTCTCTGTCCCTTCGGGCAGGTCCACCGCCAGTTCGCGCTGCCATTCGCGCCAGATCGACACCAGGATCGCCATCAGCACCGGGCCCACGAACAGCCCCACGATCCCCATCGTCTTGACCCCGCCGATCAGCCCGAAGAACGTCGGCAGGAACGGCAGCCGCACCGGCCCGCCGACCAGCATCGGCCGGATGGTCTTGTCGACCACGAACAGTTCCACCGTGCCCCAGAGGAACAGCGCCACGCCTTCGAACGGACTGCCGCTGGCCACCAGATAGATCGACACCAGCGTGAACGACAAAGGCGCCCCCCCCGGGATCAGCGCCATGAACCCGGTGATGACCGCGAAGGTGACGGGCGAGGGCACGCCCGCCAGCCAGTAGGCGACGCCGAGGATGACCCCCTCGCCGATCGCGATCAGCGTCATGCCGGTGACGGTCGCGGAAATCGTCGTCGGCACGATGCGCGACAGCCGGTTCCACCGCCCGGGCAACAGCCGCGCGCCCACCCGGTCGATCTGGGCCACCAGCCGGTCGCCGTCGCGGTAGAACACGAACAGCGTGATCAGCATGAACACCAGGCTCAGCGCCAGATGGAAGGCGATGGACCCCGTGGCCAGCGCGGCGCGGTAGATGGCGCCGATGTTCTCGCCGCTGATGATCTGCACATATTCGCTGATCGCGCCGGGCCGGCCGATATGGCTTTGCCATTGTTCGTCGAGCCAGGGGCCGATCTGCGGCAGGCCGGGCACCCAGTCCGGCGTCGGAGCGCCGGTGCTGTTGACCATGATGCCCCAGGAAATCCAGCTGCGCAGTTCGCGAAAGGCGTAAAGCAGCGCCAGGATGATGGGCAGCACCAGAAAGCAGACCAGCGTCAGCACCAGCATCGTCGCGACGCCGGTCCGGTTCAGTTCCAGCCGGGCGAGCGCGCGCTGGCGCAACGGCCAGCTTGCCACCGCGATCACGCTCGCCGCCAGCACCGGCACGAGGAACGTATGGAAGAAATAGACCGAGGCCGCGAGAATCGCCAGCAACAGCCAGCGCGCCGCGGAAAGATCGGTGATCAGCGGACGGTTGCGCGGGCGGCCGGCGGGGGAACGGGGTGGTACCGTGGACTCGGGCATGAAATCCTTCTGGGCGCGGTTCTGGGCGCGGTTTGCCGGATGCTAGAGGGTTTGGTTCCCCGGGTCCATCGGCTTGCCGCGACGTCGCTGAATTGTCATGCGCCTCGCCGCGCGCACCCGTACCGCCGGAAGGGTACAGACAGCCCCCGCCCCGCGCCCGACGCTTTCCCCGCCGCCATCGGCCCGATGCCGACAGCAGGGAGAACCGGAATGACCGACACCGCCACCCGGACGGATCTGAAGGACCCGCCGCTTTTCCACATCGACCCGTACAGCACCGAGGTGCTGACAGACCCCCACCCCTTCTACCGCAAGCTGCGCGAGGCCGCGCCGGTGGTCGAACTCGCCGGCCACGGGGTCTATGCGGTGGGCGGCTATGCCGAGGCGCGGCAGGTCATCACCGACCACAGCCGCTTTTCCGGCGCGGGCAGCGTGGGGCTTTACGATCCGCGCAAGCCGGGCTTCGCCGGCCGCCCGCCCAACCCGCTGGAAACCGATCCGCCGGAACATACCCAGACCCGCGCGGTGGCGAACCGGATCATGTCGCCGCTCAAGATCCGCCGCTGGCGCGCGCTGTTCGAGGAAAAGGCGGCAGAGGCGGTGGACCGCATCCTCGCCAACGGCGGCGAATTCGACGGCGTGCGCGATCTGGTCGAACCCGTGGTCTTCGGCGGCTTTCCGGTGGCGATGGGGATCCGCTTCAACGCCGAGGCGATCCGCGCCATCGGCTACATGTCCTTCAACATGAGCGGCCCGCAGAACGAGTTGTTCTTCAAGGGCAAGGAGGCGGGCGAGCCCTGGGCGGACTGGTTCGCCGCCGCCTGCGAACGCGATTCGGTCCAGCCCGGATCCATCGCCGACGAATTCTTCGCCGCCGAGGCCGCCGGCGAATTGCGCCCGGGTTTCGCCACCTCCGTCACCCGGGCGCTGGTGCGCGGCGGCATGGACACGACGATGAGCGGCATGACCGGCGCCTTGCGCCTGCTGGCCGAATTCCCCGACCAGTGGCGGGTGGTCGAGGAAAACCCCGCCCGCATCCGCGCCGTGTTCGACGAGGCGCTGCGGTACGAACCGCCCACCCATATCGTATTCCGCACCACGCTGGCGGACTGCGAACTGTCCGGCTACCGGCTGCGCGGCGACACCAAGATCGCCTACCTGCCCGGCGCCGCCAACCGCGACCCGCGCCAGTGGGAAAACCCCGACAAGTTCGACGTGATGCGCGACACCGCCAATATCCACATGTCCTTCGGCATGGGCGAACACAACTGCATCGGCCAGAACGTCGCGCGGATGGAGGCGGAGGTGATGCTGCGCGCCCTCTTCGACCGGGTGAAGCGGATCGAGATGACGGCCAGGCCGCGCTACCTGATGCACAACCAGTTGATCACCATCGACCACCTGCCGCTGCGCGCGATTCCGCGCTGACCGCGCGGGGCCCGGCCGGGCCCCGCGACCCGCTTGCAGCCGCCCGCCGATTGCGGTCTGTGATGGGGCAGGCGCACCCCGGCAGGAGGCGGAGATGACCTTTACCCCGGCCCGCATCGGCCAGATCTGCGCGCTGCTGAGCCGCGTCGGCAAGGTGGAACTGCTGCCCCGGTTCCGGGCGCAGATGCCCAACCGGGTCTATGAAAAGACCTCTGCCTTCGACGTGTTCAGCGAGGCGGATCAGGCGGCAGAGACGGAAATCACCGCCGAACTGGCCCGCCTCTTTCCCGGCGCGCTGCTGGTCGGCGAGGAAACCAGCGGCCACGACGCGCAGGCCATCGCGCGGCTCGGGCAGGCGGATATCGCCTTTCTGGTGGATCCGATCGACGGGACCAAGAACTTCACCTCGGGCCTGCCGCTGTTCGGGACGATGATCGCGGGCCTGATCCGCGGGGAAATCGTCTTTGCCGCGATCCACGATCCGGTGTGCGGGGACACCGCCCTTGCCCTGCGCGGCGAAGGCGCGTGGATGCGGCGGGCGGACGGCGCCGAAACCGCGCTGCGCGTCGCGCCGCCCTGCGCGCCGGGGCAGATGACCATCGTCGCCGGGACGAACTTCCTGCCCGCCGACCTGCGGCCCGTCGTGCTGGCGAACCTGCCGAAATTCGCCATGAACTTCTGGCTGCGCTGCGCCGCGCACGAATACCGCCTTGCGGCGGGCGGGCAGTGCGACCTGCTGGTCTACAACAAGCTGATGCCATGGGATCACGCCGCCGGCTGGCTGCTGCACCGCGAGGCGGGCGGCTACAGCGCGCATTTCGACGGGACGGACTATCTGCCCGTGCATACCACCGGCGGGCTGATCTGCGCCCCCGACCGCGACAGCTGGCTGGCGGCGCGGGATTGCCTGTTCGGCGGGCGGATCCCCGGCCGTTGACCCCGGCCGGCCGCGCGTTTATTCCTGCGCCACCCGCCCCGTCCGGGGCTGCCGCATGGGGGCGCGCTTGGCCATCTACCTTCACCGTCACGATCTGCCCGAGGGGCTGGACCTCGGCCCCGTCGTCGCCATCGACACGGAAACCATGGGCCTCGACCCGCGCCGCGACCGGCTGTGTCTGGTGCAGCTGTCGTCGGGCGACGGCGATGCGCATCTGGTGCAGATCACGCGCGACCAGACCCGCGCGCCGCGGCTCGAATCGCTGCTGGCCGACCCGGCGGTGCTGAAGCTGTTCCATTTCGGCCGGTTCGACATCGCGGTGCTGGAGGCGCGGTTCGGCGTCACCACGGCGCCGGTCTGGTGCACCAAGATCGCCTCGAAACTGACCCGCACCTTCACCGACCGGCACGGGCTGAAATACCTTCTGGCCGATCTTCTGGGCGTCGACATTTCCAAGCAGCAACAGACATCCGACTGGGGCGCGGCCGACCTGACCGAGGCGCAGAAGGAATATGCGGCCTCGGATGTGCTTTACCTCCACCGGCTCAAGGCGGAACTGGAACTGCGACTGGCGCGTGAGGGGCGGACGGAACTGGCGCAGCGGCTCTTCGACTTCCTGCCGGTGCGGGCGCGGCTCGACCTTCTGGGGTGGGGTGATGACGCCGATCTTTACCGCCACTAGGCCACCCCGTGGCTGAGCACCTGCGATCGCGCATCGTCGCCATGCTCAAGGTGGCGATGCCGCTGGCGGCGCTGGCGATCCTGTCGACCCTGTTCCTTCTGTCGCGCGGGCGCGAGCCGGGCACGACCCTGCCCTTCGCCGATGTGGATATCGAGGCGCTGCTGCGCGAACCCCGGCTGACCGCGCCCACCCATGTGGGGGTGACGGCCGACGGCGCCTCGCTGCGCCTGACGGCGGATGCCGCCCGCCCCGATACCGCCGCGCCGGGCAGCGGGACGGTGGTCCGGCCCCGCCTGCTGGTCGACACCCCCGACGGCCGGCGCAGCGAACTGACCGCCGGAGAGGCGCGCATCAGCGCGGGGGAAGAACTTCTGCTGCTGTCGGGCGGGGTGCATCTGGACAACAGCCTCGGCTATGGGCTGGATACCGAGGCGCTGACCGCCGCGCTCGACCGCACGCGGCTCGAATCGCTCGGGCCGGTGGCGGGGGTGGCGCCGGGGGGCACGATCAGCGCCGGGCGGATGGAACTTCGCCGCACGGATGCCGCCGGACCCTATGTTCTTGTGTTCACCGGCGGGGTGAAGCTGCTATACCAGCCGCCGACATGACCGCCGACAGAGCCCCGCCCATGCCCGCACCCGCACCCCGCCGCCCCTTTCGCCCGCTTGCCGTGGTGGCGGCCCTGGCCGTGGCCCTGATGACGCTGACCCCGCCCGCCGCGGCGCAGGGGATCGACTTCAACGGCCTGCAACACGACAGCACCCAGCCGATCGAGATCACCGCCGAACGGCTGGAGGTCAGCCAGACCGACGGCACGGCGCTGTTTTCCGGCGAGGTGCTGGTCGTCCAGGGCGAGGCGCGGATGACCGCGGGCAGCCTGCGCGTGACCTACGCCACCGACAGCCGCCGCATCGACCGGATGGAGGCGACGGGCGGCGTCACCTTCGTGACCCCCACCGACGCGGCAGAGGCGCAGGGCGCCGTCTATGCCGTCCCGGCGGGCGAACTGGTGATGACCGGCGAGGTTCTGCTGACCCAGGGCCGCAGCGCCATCGCCGGCGACCGGCTGGTGGTCGATCTGGACGCCGGCACCGGCCGGGTCGAGGGCCGCGTGCGCACCGTGCTGCAACCCCGCGACGGCACGGGCCGCGACTGATGGCGCCCGGGCTGCACGGCAGGGCCGCACCGGCGGCGGCGGACAGCCGCACGGGGGAGGGGCGCACGGGCGACAGCCATACGGGCCTCAGGGTCGTCGGCCTGCGCAAAAGCTATCGCCGCCGCCCGGTGATCCGCGATGTCAGCCTGCATCTGGACCGGGGCGAGGTGGTGGCCCTTCTGGGCCCCAACGGGTCGGGCAAGACCACCTGTTTCTACGCCATCGCCGGGCTGATCGTGCCCGAAGGCGGGCAGGTCCTGCTGGACGGGCGCGACGTGACCGCCCTGCCCATGTACCGCCGCGCGCGGCTCGGCATCGGCTATCTGCCGCAGGAAGTGTCGATCTTCCGCGGGCTTTCGGTCGAGGACAACATCCTCGCCGTGCTGGAAATCACCGAATCCGACCGCCACAAGCGCCGCGAACGGCTGGAAGAACTGCTGAGCGAGTTTTCCATCACCCATCTGCGCCGCGCCCCCGCGCTGTCGCTGTCGGGGGGCGAACGGCGGCGGGTGGAAATCGCGCGCTGCCTGGCCGCCGATCCGAAATACCTGTTGCTGGACGAACCCTTCGCCGGGGTCGACCCGATCGCGGTGGGCGAGATCCGCCACCTCGTCCACGACCTCAAGGGCCGGGGGATCGGCGTGCTGATCACCGACCACAACGTGCGCGAGACGCTGGAAATCGTGGACCGCGCCTATATCCTGCACGATGGCCATGTGCTGAAAAGCGGCACCACGGCAGAGGTCGTGGCCGACGAAAACGTCCGCCGCGTCTATCTGGGGCAAAGCTTCCGGTTCGACTGACGCCCGTGCACCCGCGGCATCGCGCCGCGACCGCATGACGACACAGTTGACAACCCCCGCCCTGCTGGCCCCAAATGAGCCTATGCGAGCAGCGACAACCATCCTTGGAACTGCCCCCACGGCCCCGCTGGCCGCCGCTCCGATCTGGGGCTTTTCCATGAAAGATCAGCCGGTTGACCATCCGCACGCGGCGGCTGGAACCAGACCGGCATGCCAAGAGGAGGCAACATGCGCTACCAGATCAGCGGACGTCAGATCGACATCGGCGAGGCGCTTCAGACCCATGTGAAGGCCGAACTGGGCGAAACCGTCGAGAAATACGCCCAACGCCCGACCGAGGCGCTGGTGGTGTTCTCGAAGAACGCCTACGAACACGTCTGCGAAACCACCATCCATCTGTCGACCGGGCTGACCGCGCAGGCCAAGGGCCATGCCCCCGACATCTATGCCGCCTTCGAAAGCTGCCGCGAGAAGATGGACAAGCAGTTGCGCCGCTACAAGCGCCGTTTGCGCGACCATCACGACCGGCGCGCGCGCCCTGTTGAGTTTGCCGGCGGTTCCGCCTATATCCTCGCCGCGTCCGAGGACCACGAGGACCAGGAACCTGAAAGCCTGCAACCGATGATCATTGCCGAGATGGAGACGAAAGTGCCGGAAGTCTCGGTAGGAGAGGCGGTGATGCAGATGGAGCTGTCGGGCCAGAAGATGTTGGTGTTCCGCAACGAGGGGCATGGCGGCGTGAACGTCGTCTACCGTCGCGAGGATGGCAACATCGGCTGGATAGACCCGCGCAACAGCAAGTAACGGCCGCCGCTGGCGGCGCTGCAACCCGGAAGTGACATGGATATTGCCAGTCTGCTGAAACCCGAGGCCGTTCGCGTTCTCGGCACCATGACAAGCAAGAAAAGGCTGTTCCAGGAACTCGGTGACATTGCCGCAGCCGCCTATGACCTCGACGCGGCTGCGGTGGTCGACGGGTTGCAGGAACGCGAAAGCCTTGGCCCCACCGGTGTGGGCCATGGCATCGCCCTGCCCCATGCGCGGCTGGAGGGGATCGAGCGGATCGTCGGCATCTTCATGCGCCTCGAACGCCCGATGGATTTCGATTCGGTCGACCGCCAGCCGGTCGACCTGATCTTCGCGCTGTTCGCGCCCAAGGAATCGGGGGTGGAACATCTCAAGGCGCTGGCGCTGATCTCGCGCACGATGCGGGATGCCAATACCTGCGCCAAGCTGCGGGCGAACAATTCGCCCGCGACCCTGCACGCGATCCTGACAGAGGCGCGCCACACCCACGCGGCCTGAGCCGCGTTCAGCCCCGGGGCCGCCAGTCGCCGAAACCGAACGCCTGATAGTCGCGCGCATAGGCCTCGCGCGCGGCGGCCTCGATTTCCGGCGTCCAGATCGCGGCCAGCGCATGGGGGCGGTCGTCCGGCGGGGGCGGGGCCAGCGGGGGCGAATCGGCGCCCAGTTCGGCGGCAAGGAAGGCCAGCCCCTCGGCCAGCCGTTCCTCGCGCAGCACCAGATCGGGCGACACCACCGCGCCATAGCCCTGCAACACCGCCGATTGCGTCGCCCAATGGGCATCCACCCGCACCGCCGTCTGCCCCGCCAGATTGCCGCGCAGGAACCGCAGGAAGCCGAGGAAGGCCGCCTGATGGCCTGCCGCATCCTGCCGGTGCAGCTTGTCCGCCGGCGGCAGGTCGATCTTGTAGGCCTTGCGCAGCGACTGGCGCACCTCGGGCGTGGCGCCCGACAGGATCCGGTCGCAGAACGCCGCATGCGCGCGGTCCAAAGGATGGCGCAGCACGGTGAAAGTACGCGATCCCGCAGCCTCGCGCAGCCACTGGCGCAGGGTTTTCTGCGTGAACCGCCCCAGCACCCCCCCGCCCGCGCCGGGCCGCGCCAGCCGGTCCAGCCAGTCCACCACCGCGGCCTCGGGCCCGCCGGGGATAGGCAGGAACAGCGCCGGCGCCCCCGCGGCGGCGATCAGCGCGGGAACAGACGGCCCCCGGCGCGGTTCGAAATTCGGCGTGCGCGCCAGGTTGAAACGGTCCACCCGCGCCAGCGCGGCCTCCATATCCGCGGGGTTTTCCACCAGATCGGCCAGCGGTTCGGGGTTCTGTTTCTTGATCGTCTCGACCACCGCGTCGAGCCGCCCGGGCACACCCAGCCACGCGGCCAGCCCGTTCAGCACCGCCACGTCCTGAATATCGTCGTAGTCGATGTAAAAGGCCGTCTGCCCCGTGGTCTGCAACGCACGCAGCACCCGCAGTTGAAACGCCTGCAACGCGGCCAGATGCGCCTCGAACTCCGCCCCGTCGAACACCGCCCGCGCCGCGCGCCGCCGCCGGGCATCGCCCAGTTTCCACTGCCCCGTCGCCTGCGCGATCTTGAGCGAGACATAGCTTTCCAGCGGGTTGCGCGTCAGCACGATCTTGGCGCAGCGCGGGTCGGGCAGGCAGGCGGCCAGCACGCGGGGGTCATGGTCGTGGAAGAAACGGAAACCCGACAGGCCCTCGGTTTCCTCTTCCATCCGCCGCATCAGCGCCAGGGGATCGGCCTCGCGCGCCTCGAAGGTGACGCCGAGGTATTCCGCCCGGTCCTTCTTGCCGATGAAATGGGGGTTGAACGCCTCGCCATGGCAGGTCAGGCCCGCCAGCGCGTTCAGGTTTTCCTCGAGGAAATTGGACCCCGTGCGCATTTCGGCAAGCAGGATGAAGCGGTCGAAGGGTCTGCGCATGCGTCATTTCACCAGATAGGGCCGGCCGCGGCGGTTCATCGCCGGGCGGGGATCTTCGCCCACCGGAATATCGCCGACCAGCGTCGGCTGCATGCCCTGATTGCGCAGTTCCTGCAAAAAGCGGCCGAAGCCGGTCAGATCGACCAGCCGCGGCACCTCGGTCAGCCGGCGCAGCGCGTTGGGGCTGGTTTCGTCGATGACGGTCTGCAACGGCACCATCGGGTTGTCGAGGAATTCGGCCAGCGTCCAGATCCGTACCCGGGCCTTGGTCCAGGGGGACCGCAGGATGTTCAGATGTTCGCTTTCGATCTTTTGCAGCCGCGCAGCCTCGCGCCGGAGGTCGGAAAAATCGCCCTTGGCACGGAACAGCGGCACCGCCCAGGCCCCGGTGATGACCGCGATCTGCGCGTTCACATCGCCGGCGATGAACCAGCCGATCCCCTGATTGTCGCGCGGGCCGAACATGAAACACTGCCGCTCGCCCCGGGTGTTCCAGATCAGGCTGGTCAGAAACCCGCGCGGGTCGTGGTCGCGCAGGGCCGCGCTGTCGATCAGCGCACCGTTGTAGGTGGTTTCCCCGCCCGCGAACTCCGCCCGTTCGGGGGCGAAAAGATGCCGGTGCACCCGCCCGCCGATGGTGCGGCCCAGCCAGGTGTCGAAATCCTCGAAAATGTCGCCAAAGCCCTGGAACACCGAATAGGGCGCGGCGGTGCGGCCGTTTTCCCAGTTTTCGTTCGGATAGCGGCTTTGCATGTAAAGCCCCGCCCGGCCCCGCGTCCGCCGTTCCACCGCCTTGGCGAACAGCCGGTCGATCTTGCCCGGGTTGGGTTCGGCCCGCTGCTGCAACACCGGGGCGGGCGACAGGAATTCACGATATAGCCGGTCCGCATGCGGCCAGATCTTGCGCGCCACGAAACAGTCCGACCGGCGCAGAAGCTGCAGGTGGTCGTCGTAGAAGATATGCGGCTTGCCCTGGAAATCGAACTTGGACAGCGTGAGGGAACGGCTTTCCACCGTGGTCGAATGCAGCCGGACCAGCGTCTGGAAATAGCTTTCATCCGGGATCCAGACCCGGCGGAAGTAGCGGTCGTAGGCCGGGCGGTCGGGGTCCTTCAGGATCGATTCCAGCGTCTGGCGCGTCAGGCACCACCACTGGCTGCCCAGATGCGGCACCAGCCCCGGCGGGATGCGGCGGCGAAACCCCACGCGCCGTTGCAGGCGGACATAGAAATCGAACGCCTTGCGCTGTTTGCGCCAGGCGAAGGGAAAGCGCATCGTGAACCGTTCGATGCTGAGCCCGCCGATGGCCCAGCCTACATCCTCGGTCGTCACCGATTCGATGAAATCGGTGCGCGGGCGGGCGTCGAGGTAATCGCGCAGTTCCTCCGGCGGGCGCAGCGGCATGCAGGACCCCGAGGCGAGGTAGACATGCCGCACCTGCGGAAATTCGGCCAGCATCAGTTCGGCCGCGTCCTGCGTCGCCGCGACCAGCCCCCAGGTGCCCCATTCGCAGGCATGGCGGCGGGAAAAGCGGATGTCGGACAGGTCGGAAAGGCTGCGCCGGAACCGGTCGAACACCTTCGGCCGCACGCGGGCATCGACATGGATCACCACCGGGAAACCCCGTTCCACCCAGTGGCGCGCCACCTGCGCCGCGCGGTCGAAGGCCGTGTGGCACAGCATGATGAAGCCCAGGCTCATCCCCGCTGTCCCCTCATGCCCAGTTGCCCTTGGACATCAGGCCCAGAATCTCCAGCTGGCGCCAGTTGATGTATTTTTCCGACCATTTGCACCACAGGTCGGTCTTGTCCTGAAGCCCGGCGTGGTAGGCGCGGTATTCGTGGCTGCCGGCGTAGTGCTGACGGCGTTCCATTTCCTCCGCCGCCTTGACGGTGAAGGTGTCGAGGAACTTGGCGTGCAGCAGCACCCCCGACGCCTTTTCGCCCCCCCATTCGTCATAGACGAGGTTGAGCCCGCGCGGCAGCAGCATGTGGGTGGAACTGACATAGGCATAGCTGCGGTGCCATTTCACCAGCGGGATCTTGTTCAGCGCCGGGGCGCGTTCGGGCGCGTCGGTGAAAAAGCTGCGCGCGCGCGGCCCGCCCTGGATCCACAGATTACCGAAGCGCGAATTGCGCCGGATCGTATAGTTGCCGGAATCGAACCAGCAGGCGATCTCGAACGGGTCGGTGCCCTCATGATAGGGCTGCGCGTCGATGGGCCCGCGGGGATACATGTCCAGAAGCATCGCCCCGAAGGATTTGATCGAGGAGGCATCCAGCCAGTCCGTCAGCGCCTTGAGCGGCCGGGTGTCGCAGAACGGGTAGACGAAGAATTCGTCCGGGTCGACGACCAGCGTCCAGTGGTTGTGGCCATGGCGCATCTGCAACCAGTTGAGCCAGTCCACCCCGAAGCGCGACCGTTTGTAGCTGTGTTTCGTCGTCCACAGCGACACATCGGGCTGTTCGCGCAGGTATTCGCGCGAGCCGTCGTCGCTGTCGTTGTCCACGATCAGGAAATGGGTGACGCCGAGGTCGCGGTAATAGCGCAGGAAGAACGGCAGGCGCACCTTTTCGTTGCGCAGGGTGGAAAACAGCAGGATGTCATCGGGACGGATGGCCGAGGTCCGGCTGACAACGGGCGTCAGTTCGCGCCGCTTGCGCAGCGCGCGCACCAGCCATCGCCTGCGCGCCAGCCGCAACCCGTATCTTCGCAACAAACCCACCTGCGCCGCCCTCGTGAACCATCTGATGCCTGCTATCAGGCGCAGCTTAACACAAGCTTGAAATGATCGTCCCAACCGGGGGTTGCGGGGGGGTGGCCTGCGTCGGTCATATCCTGCCTGCGTCCCTCGGATTGTTGTTCTATTGTTTCGGCCCAAGCATAAACGTCAGAGGTTTCAAGGTAAACCGGGTAGTCGCCGGCGATTTCGCGGAACACCGGCAGGGGCGAACATACCGCCGGCAGGCGCAGCGCCATCGCCTCGGTCAGGGGCAGGCCGAAACCTTCGTCATGGCTGGGGAACAGCAGCGCGCGGGCGCCCTGCAACAGCGCGGCGCGGCCCGGATCGTCGAGGCCCGCAAGCTCCACCACCGCGCCGCCCGCCACCGCCCGGTCGAGCCGCGCCAGCAGCGCCGCATCCGCCCATCCCCGCCGCCCGGCCACCACCAGCCGGGGCATCCGCGCGGGCGGCAGGCGTTCGGCCAGCAGGTCCCACACATCCAGCAGCAGCGCGTGGTTCTTGCGCGGCTCGATGGTGCCGAGGGTAACGAAATAGGGGCGCGACAGGTCGAACCCGGGGGGCAGATGCGCGGGGTCGGGGTGCTGTGGTTCCGTCCCCAGATGCGCGACCAGCCCGGGCGGCACCCGGCCCCAGGCGGCGAAATGCGTCTCTGCCCGTGTGCGGGTCCAGGCGGAATTGTAGATCACCCGGTCCGCCTCTGCCCCCACCAGCCGCATCCGCGCGGCAAAGGGGGCGATCGTGTCGGGGCGGGTGTGGTGCGGATGATCGAGCGGGATCATGTCGTGCACCAGCACGGTGATCCGCGCGCCGGGCACCTGCCGCAGGGCGGCAAAGACCTGCGGGCGCAGGTTGGCGTGGCCGGTGTTCAGGTATTCCACCCCTTCGGGCAGATGCCGGCGCAGCATCCGCGCCAGCCCCGCCCTACCCGCCCGCGCCAGCGCCAGTGCGCGCACCGCGCTGTCGGCGCGCGCCTGTGCAGGCGCGGAACGGTGGTAAAGCCGCGGCACCAGCGCCGCCCGCGCCGGCAGGGGCGCGCGCCCCTCTGCCAGATCCAGCAGGCGCGCGGCCCCCTGCCGATCCAGCAGGCAGGCACCGCCAAAGGCGCTGCGCGTCAGGGCGAACAGGGGTTCCGGCCGGGCCAGCAGCGCACGCAGATAGGCGCGTTCCACCCGGTCGATGCCGGTCGGCGCGGCATGGTCCAGCCGCGCCGCCATCCGGCTGAGATCCAGCAGCCGGGCGGGCGGGGGCATCCCGCCCCCTACTGCGCCGCCTTGGGCAGGGCGACCATCTGTTGCAGGTATTCGGCCAGTTCGTCGCGCAGATCGTCACGCGCCAGCCCGAAGGCCACCGTCGCCTGCAGGAACCCGGCCTTCGATCCGCAGTCGAACCGCTGCCCGCGGAAGCGGAAGCCATAGACCCCGCCGCGCCCCTCGGCGCATTCCTCGGCGATGGCGTCGGTCAGCTGGATTTCCCCGCCCGACCCCGGTTTCATCCGGTGCAGGTTGTCGAGCACCTGCGGCGTCAGGATATACCGCCCGATGACGGCAAGGTTCGAGGGCGCCTCCTCGGCCTTGGGCTTTTCCACCATGCCCCTGGCGCGCACGGCGGCGCCCAGATCCTCGGCCACGTCCAGCACGCCATAGGCCGAGGCCTTTTCGGGCGGCACCTCCATCGCGGCGACCATGTTGCCGCCGAGTTCGGCATGCGCCTCGACCATCTGTTGCAGGCAGGGCTTTTCCGCCGCGATCACGTCGTCGGGCAGGATGACCGCGAAGGGCTCGTCCCCGATCAGGCGGCGGGCGCACCAGACGGCGTGACCCAGGCCCAGGGGGCGGTTCTGGCGGATATAGGCGATCGCGCCCGATTCCATGTTGGTGTGCCGCAGCACCTCGAGCAACTGGTCCTTGCCGGACCGGCGCAGGGCGGATTCGAGTTCCGGCGCGGTGTCGAAATAATCCTCCAGCGCGCTCTTGCCGCGCGAGGTCACGAAGATGAATTCCTTGATCCCCGCCGCGCGCGCCTCGTCGATCGCGTACTGGATCAACGGCCGGTCCACCAGCGTCATGATTTCCTTCGGGATCGACTTGGTTGCGGGCAGAAACCGCGTGCCGAGCCCTGCGACCGGAAACACGGCCTTCGTAATCTTTTGTTTCTTCATCGAACCACCATCCATCGCCGCCACCGCACCCCCACGGCACGATTCCCCCCTTAATACCCGGGGGCGCGGCGCATAGAAGCCCAGCTTCACGGCGTTTTTATGGTATAGGCGGAAAAAAGGCGATGCAAGAAATGGGTTTGTCGCCGAATCCGCCACAATCTTGCGCCATTTCCCGCCGGCTCAGGCGACGGGGCGGGTGGCCTCCAGCCGCGCGGCCTCGCGCAGGGCGCGGTCGGCGGGGCGCCAGAACCGCAGGGCCGGATCGCTGCGCAGGCTTGCCCCCCACAGCCCGCCGCGCTGTTCCCAGATGCCGTCCGGGCGCAGCCACAGCCGGTGCCGCCGCGGCCCGGGCAGCAGGCGCAGCAGGGTGACGACGGCGCCCCCGGCGCGGGCGGCGGCGGCCTCTGCCTCTGCCCGCGGGTCGGGGCGCAGGCCGGCGGACAGCACCAGCCACCCCGGCCGCGGCCCGGTGCCGGGCAAGGGCAGGAAGGCCGCACCCGCCCCCGCCAGCGGGCGCAGGGGCGCAAGGGTGCGGTCGAACCCCTGTGCGATACCGGATTCCAGCCCCCGCAGCAGGGGGGCGACCGCGCCGGGGTCCAGCCGCCCCGCCAGCATATGCGCGATCAGCCGCCGCCGCTGTTCGGCGCGCAGCCGGGCCAGCGCGGGGCCGTGGTCGGCCCCGGGCGCGTGGCGGCGCAGGAACACGGCGGTGCTGGCGCCGATGTCGGTCAGGTCCGTCGGCACGCGGTCGGCGCGGCGGCGGGCACTGGCGGCAAAGCCGTGGATCACCTCGGCCCGCGGCACCACCGCCGTCAGATGCCCGGCACCGGCAAGGCGCAGGTTCACATCCGCCTCGTCCAGATAGAACCGGAAGGCCGGGTCGAAACCCCCCGCCGCCAGCAGCGCCGCGCGGCGGAAGGCGCAGTTGGTGCCCTGCGTCTTGACCGCGCGGGTGGACGTGCCCTCGTGCAGGCTGACGCCTTCGGGGTCCACCTCCAGCGGGTGGTCCTGGCCCAGATGGTCCACCGCCAGCGCGCGCCACTGGAAGGAAATCCCGTTGCGCCCGCGCACGAACCCCCCGGCCGCGCCCACACGGGGATGCGCAAAGGGCGCGGCAAGGCGGCTGGCCCAGGTGGGTTCGGGCACGGCGTCGTCGTCGATGAAGGCCACCACCGTGCCCGCCGCCTGCGCCAGACCGTGGTTGCGGGCGGCGGCGATGTTCGCCTCGTCGAAGGGCAGGATGCGCAGGCGGTCCGCCCATCCCGCCGCCGCCACCGCCGCGCAGGCGGCCGGGTCGGCGACCACGATCACCTCCATCGCCGGATGGTCGGATTGCGCCAGCCCCGTCAGGCACAGCAGCAGCGCCGCCGGCCGGTGCCGGCTGACGACGATCACGCTGAGCCGTGGCGGCGTCATGCCCGCCTTAGCGTTTCAGATCCACGCCCGGCGCATGGGCGATGAAGAAGGGGTTGTCCCAGCCCGGCTTGCCATAGGCCAGCGGCGCGAAATCGTCAAAGCGGATGACATGCCCGCCCGCCCCGCGCAGCACCGCATCGCCCGCCGCGGTATCCCATTCCATCGTCCGCCCGAGCCGGGGATAGAGATCCGCCTCGCCCGTCGCCACCAGACAGAACTTGAGCGAGGATCCCGCCGAGGTCATGTCCTTGACCATGTAGCGCGCGATATATTCGTCGGTCGCCTGGTCGCGGTGGGATTTCGAGGCGACGACCATCAGGGCGCTGTTGTCGGGCACGGCCACCCGCAGCCGTTTCACAGGGCCGGGCCGGTCGCGGTCGAACGGGCCCTGTTCCTCGACCGAATGCCCCTCTGCGTCGGTGTAGAACAGCCGCCCCTTGGCCGGCGCATAGACCACGCCGCGCAGAGGCACGCCGTTTTCCACATAGGCGATGTTGACGGTGAAATCGCCGCGGCGCTGGACGAATTCCTTGGTGCCGTCCAGCGGATCGACGATCAGGAAGGTGGCGGCGCGCAGGTCGTGGCTCGCAGCCTGTTCCTCGGTGATCAGCGCCACATCGGGGAAGGCCGCGCGCAGCCCGGCGGAAATCACCGCATCGGCGGCCTCGTCGGCGGCGGTCACGGGGCTGGCGTCGTCCTTGGTGCGCACATCCATGTCGGCGGAGTCGTAGATCTTCATGATCGCCGCACCGCCATCCAGCGCCAGCGCCCGCATCTCGCGCACGAGCCGTTCGAAATCCATCGCGTGAACCCTTCTTCCAATATGCCGCCGGCCTTTGTTGCCAGACCGGCCTGCGCGCTTTATCCTGCCGCGTCAAGGTATCGGCAAGAAGTCGGGTTGTACAAGAAGCCGGCGGGGTCCATGCCGGGGGCGGCAGAGATGTTTCAGCAACGTCGGCGGAAAACCACGACGCAGGGTGCGTTCGACATCCTCGAACTCATCTATCACGCATCGGTGCGCAACGTGCGCAAGAACCACGGCAACGCGGTGATCGGCCTGCTGCTGAACCTGGTGCAGACGGTGCTGATGGTGGCGGTGTTCTGGGTGATGTTCGAGTTGCTGGGAATGCGGCGCAACGCGATCCGGGGCGATTTCCTGCTGTACCTGATGTCGGGGATCTTCCTGTTCTTCACCCATACCAAGACGGTGGGCGCGGTCGCGGGGGCGGACGGGCCGACCTCGCCGATGATGAAGCACGCGCCGATGAACACGATCATCTCGATCACCTCGGCGGCGCTCGGGGCGCTTTATCTGCAACTTCTGGCGGGGGGGATGGTGCTGTTCTTCTACCACGCCGCCGTGACCCCGATCACGATCGAGGATCCCGTCGGCGCGCTCGGCATGTTGATGCTGTCCTGGGTGTCGGGGATCGGGGTGGGGATGGTGTTCCTCGCGATCAAGCCCTGGTCGCCGGATCTGGTGCGCATCCTGGTGCAGGTCTACCAGCGGGCGAACATGATCGCCTCGGGCAAGATGTTCGTGGCCAACACGATGCCCGGCTATCTGCTGGTCTTCTTCGACTGGAACCCGCTGTTCCACGCGATCGACCAGGCCCGGGGCTTCATCTTCATCAACTACAACCCGCATTACACCTCGATCAGCTATCCGATCTATGTGACGCTGGTCTGCCTGATGGTCGGGCTGATGGGCGAATTCTACACCCGCCGCCATGCCTCGATCAGCTGGGGCGCGCGGCGGTAGGCGGAGCGGCAACCAACCCCTCAGGCAGAGGTGACGACCCGCAGGGTCAGGTTGATCCGCCCGCCCTGCGGCAAAAGGCGCGAGGAGCCGAAGCGCAGCCTGTCCACCCCGTGCCAGGCGAGCCGCGCGGCGCCGCCCATCA
This sequence comes from Ruixingdingia sedimenti, assembly GCF_031432425.1. Taxonomy (NCBI): domain Bacteria; kingdom Pseudomonadati; phylum Pseudomonadota; class Alphaproteobacteria; order Rhodobacterales; family Paracoccaceae; genus Ruixingdingia; species Ruixingdingia sedimenti. Next base: position 80,543 of record NZ_JAVKPH010000010.1, read on the forward strand.
CCACCACATCGCCGGAGCGGAGCCACAGGCTCTCCGTCCCCGCACCGCGATCCGCCCCGCCCATGCGGAACAGCGCGTCGTCGCCCAGGCTGACCGACACCACGGGCCAGGTGAAATCGCCCTCGTCGCGGTCCTGATGCAGACCCATCCGCGCGCCCTCGCCATAGAAGTTCACCAGACAGCAGTCGGGATCGCGGTCCAGCCCCGTAACCCCGCGCCACAGCGCCAGAACCCGCGCCGGGATCGGCGGCCAGGGCACGCCCGAAGGGTGGCGCGCGGCATAGCGATAGCCCTGCCGGTCCGTCACCCAGCCCACGCGCCCCGCCACCGTCATGCGCACCGACATGGGCCGCCCGCCGGGCGTGACCGGCGCGACGAAGGGCGCCGCGCGCGCCACGGCGCTGATATCCGCGACCATCGCCGCCTGCGCCGGCGCGTCCAGCCACCCGCGCCATATGGCGAAACCGCGCACCATCAGCGGCGGGTCCTTGTCCTGCGCCATTCCATCCTCCCGGAAAATCACGGTTCCGTGACGCTTGCAGCCCCCGATACCCCTCCTTATATACGCCCAGAAGCCGGAACCGGGGCGTCTTGACCGCGCGCCCCGGGGCCAAAACCCAGGGATCGGGGCAGGATGCCGAAATCGGGTCTCTGCCCCAACATATCGCCGGAAGAAGAGGTAAGCACATGGCCAAAGTCATCGGGATCGACCTCGGGACGACCAACTCCTGCGTCGCCATCATGGACGGGTCGCAACCCCGCATCATCGAAAACGCGGAAGGCGCGCGCACGACGCCCTCCATCGTCGCCTTCACCGAAGGCGAACGGCTCGTCGGCCAGCCCGCCAAGCGGCAGGCCGTCACCAACGCCGCCAACACCGTCTTTGCCGTCAAGCGCCTGATCGGCCGCCGCATCGGCGACGACGCCGTGGAAAAGGACAAGAAGCTGGTGCCCTATGCCATCGTGGATGGCGGCAACGGCGACGCCTGGGTCGAGGTGCGCGGCGAGAAATACAGCCCCTCGCAGATCTCCGCCTTCATCCTGCAAAAGATGAAGGAAACCGCCGAGAACTATCTGGGCGAAACCGTCACCCAGGCGGTGATCACCGTCCCGGCCTATTTCAACGACGCGCAGCGCCAGGCCACCAAGGACGCGGGCAAGATCGCCGGGCTCGAGGTCCTGCGCATCATCAACGAACCCACCGCGGCCGCACTGGCCTACGGGCTCGACAAGAAGGACACCAAGACGATCGCGGTCTATGACCTCGGCGGCGGCACCTTCGACATCACCATCCTGGAAATCGACGATGGCCTGTTCGAGGTGAAATCGACCAACGGGGACACGTTCCTCGGCGGCGAGGACTTCGACATGCGGATCGTCCAGTACCTGGCCGACGAGTTCAAGAAGGAACACGGCGTCGACCTGACGCTGGACAAGATGGCCCTCCAGCGCCTGAAAGAGGCGGCGGAAAAGGCCAAGATCGAACTGTCGTCCAGCCAGCAGACCGAAATCAACCAGCCCTTCATCAGCATGGACAAGAACAGCGGCCAGCCGCTCCATCTGGTGATGAAGCTGACCCGCGCCAAGCTGGAAAGCCTGGTCGACGACCTGATCAAGCGGTCGATGAAACCCTGTCAGGCCGCGCTCAAGGACGCGGGCCTCAGCAAGGACGACATCGACGAGGTGGTGCTGGTCGGCGGCATGACCCGCATGCCCCGCGTGGTCGAGGAAGTGACGAAGTTCTTCGGCAAGGAACCCCACAAGGGCGTGAACCCCGACGAGGTGGTGGCCGCAGGCGCGGCGATCCAGGCGGGTGTGCTGCAGGGCGACGTGAAGGATGTGGTGCTGCTCGACGTGACGCCGCTGTCGCTCGGCATCGAAACCCTGGGTGGCGTGTTCACCCGGCTGATCGACCGCAACACCACGATCCCGACCAAGAAAAGCCAGGTCTTCTCGACCGCCGAAGACAACCAGAACGCGGTGACGATCCGGGTGTTCCAGGGCGAACGCGAAATGGCCGCCGACAACAAGATGCTTGGCCAGTTCAACCTCGAAAACATCCCGCCCGCACCGCGCGGCATGCCGCAGATCGAGGTGACTTTCGACATCGACGCGAACGGCATCGTCAGCGTCAAGGCCAAGGACAAGGGCACCAACAAGGAACAGGCGATCACCATCCAGGCCTCGGGCGGCCTCAGCGACGAGGACATCGAGAAGATGGTCAAGGACGCCGAGGCGAATGCCGAGGCCGACAAGACCCGCCGCGAAACCGTCGAAACCCGCAACCAGGCCGAAAGCCTGCTGCATTCGACCCGCAAGTCGCTGGACGAACACGGCGACAAGGTGGATCCCTCGACCGTCGAGGCGATCGAACTGGCCATGGGGGCGCTGGAAGAAACGCTCAAGTCCGATGACGCGGGCAAGATCCGCGGCGGCATCCAGAACCTGACCGAGGCGGCGATGAAGCTGGGCGAAGCCATCTACAAGGCGCAGCAGGCCGCGGCCGAGGGCGACGAGGACGGCGGCCCGCGCGCGACCGACGAGGACGACATCGTCGATGCCGACTTCGAAGACCTCGGCAATTCCAAGCGCAAGTAATCCGGCTTGAACCCGCGGCGGGAGGCCCCCTGAAGGGGCCTCCCGCTCGCGTTCCCCCGAGGGGTCTGACATGGCAAAACGCGATTTCTACGAGGTTCTGGGCGTCACCAAGGGCGCCTCCGCCGAAGAGATCAAGAAGGCCTACCGCGCCAAGGCCAAGGAACTCCACCCCGACCGCAACGCCGACAATCCGCAGGCAGAGGCCCAGTTCAAGGAAGTGAACGAAGCCTATGACGTGCTGAAGGACGACACGCGCAAGGCCGCCTACGACCGCTACGGCCATGCGGCGTTCGAGGGCGGCATGGGCGGGGGCGGCGGCGGGCCGCGCGGCGGCTTCCAGCAGGGCGATTTCGCCTCTGCGTTCTCGGACGTGTTCGAGGACCTGTTCGGCGACTTCATGGGCGGGCGCGGCGGTGCGGGCGGGGCCCGGGCGCGGGCGCAACGCGGGTCGGACCTGCGCTACAACCTGCGCGTGACGCTGGAAGAGGCCTATCGCGGCGTCCAGAAGACGATCACCATCCCCGCTTCGGCCGCCTGCGACGCCTGCCACGGCACAGGCGCCGAGGGTGGCGCCGAACCCGTCGTCTGCCCGACCTGTTCGGGCATGGGCAAGGTGCGCGCGCAACAGGGCTTCTTCACCGTCGAACGCACCTGCCCCACCTGCGGCGGCGCGGGCCAGATCGTCAAGAACCCCTGCCGCGTCTGCGGCGGCGCGGGCCGGGTGGAACGCGAACGCGCCCTGTCGGTCAACATCCCGCAGGGCGTGGAAACCGGCACCCGCATCCGGCTGGCCGGCGAAGGCGAGGCGGGCCTGCGCGGCGGGCCGACCGGGGATCTTTACATCTTCATCGAGGTGAAGGACCACCCGATCTTCCAGCGCGACGGCGTGCACCTCTACTGCCGCGTGCCGGTTTCCATCGCCACCGCCGCGCTCGGCGGCGAGGTGGAGGTGCCCACGATCGACGGCGGCCGCAGCCGCGTGAAGGTGCCCGCGGGCAGCCAGACCGGCAAGCAGATGCGCCTGCGCAGCAAGGGCATGCCCGCCCTGCGCGGCGGCGGGCAGGGCGACATGCTGATCGAACTGGCCGTGGAAACCCCGGTGAACCTGACCGCGCGGCAAAAGGAACTGCTGCGCGAGTTCGAGAAACTGTCCGAGGACAACAACCCAGAAAGCAGTTCTTTCTTTTCCAAGGTCAGAAGCTTCTGGGACGGGATGAAGGGCTGACCTTCACCGGCCTTGCGGGGCGGAAAGCACAGCGCCGGGGGCTTCGCGCCCCCGGACCCCCGCGGGATATTTGTGCCAGCCTGAAGATCAGGGCGCTCTTGCAAGAGGGTAAGCGCACCCCTCATTCTTCAGGCTGGGCCTGAATATCCCCGCCGGAGGCTCCCGCACTTTCCACGCGGCCAACCGCCGAAAAGAGGGTGTATCCCCCTGTTCATTTTCTGTCTGAAAATATCCCGCGGGGGTCCGGGGGCGCGAAGCCCCCGGCGCCGCCCCAGGGATCAGAGCGTCGGGTAGAGCGGGAAGCGGGCGCAGAGGGTGGCGACCTCGGCCTTCACTTTCGCCTCGACCTCGGCATTGCCTTCCTCGCCGTTGGCGGCGAGGCCGTCGACGACCTCGACGATCCAGCGGGCGATCTGGCGGAATTCATCCTCGCCAAAGCCGCGGGTGGTGCCCGCAGGGGTGCCGAGGCGGATGCCGCTGGTGACGAAGGGTTTTTCGGGATCGAACGGCACGCCGTTCTTGTTGCAGGTGATATGGGCGCGGCCCAGGGCGGCCTCGGTCGCCTTGCCGGTGACTTTCTTCGGGCGCAGGTCGGCCAGCATCAGGTGGTTGTCGGTACCGCCCGACACGATGTCGATCCCGCCCTTCATCAGCTCGTCCGCCATCGCGCGCGCATTGGCCACGACCTGCGCGGCATAGTCCTTGAATTCGGGGCGCAGTGCCTCGCCGAAGGCCACGGCCTTGGCGGCGATGACATGCATCAGGGGCCCGCCCTGCAGGCCCGGGAAGACGGCGGAGTTGATCTTTTTCGCGATCTCGGCGTCATTGGTCAGCACCATGCCGCCGCGCGGGCCGCGCAGCGATTTGTGCGTGGTGGTCGTGACCACATGCGCATGCGGCAGCGGCGAGGGATGCTGGCCGCCCGCCACGAGGCCCGCGATATGGGCCATGTCGACCATCAGGTACGCCCCCACCTCATCCGCGATGGCGCGGAATTCGGCCCAGTCCCAGACGCGGCTGTAGGCGGTGCCGCCGGCGACGATCAGCTTGGGCTTGTGTTCGCGGGCCTTGGCGCGGATGTCGTCCATGTCCAGCAGCTGGTCCTGCTTGCGCACGCCATAGCTGACCACGTTGAACCATTTGCCCGACATGTTCACCGGCGAGCCATGCGTCAGGTGCCCGCCCGAGTTGAGGTCGAGCCCCATGAACGTGTCGCCGGGTTGCAGCAGCGCCAGGAACACCGCCTGGTTCATCTGGCTGCCCGAATTGGGCTGCACGTTGGCGAAGCCGCAGCCGAACAGCTGTTTCGCCCGCTCGATCGCCAGGGTTTCCGCCACGTCCACGAACTGGCAGCCGCCGTAATACCGCTTGCCCGGATAGCCTTCGGCATATTTGTTCGTCATCACCGAACCCTGCGCCTGCAGCACCGCCAGCGAGACGATGTTTTCCGAGGCGATCAGTTCGATCTCGTCGCGCTGGCGGCCGAGTTCGTCGGTGATCGTGCCGAAGATTTCCGGGTCGCGGCTGGCGAGCGGTTCGGTGAAGAAGCCGGTGTCGCGGTGCGGGGCGTTCATGGGATCCTCCTGCGGATGCGCGGTCAGCGGCTGTCTAGCCCAAGCGCGCGCCATGGGAAAGGCGGATTTGGCGGGCGGCGGGGTTGAGTTCCCCGATGCCGCACCGCATCATGGGCGTGCCGCGGGTGCGGCCAGAGGGGTTTGCCGGCAATGACCGCGGATTTGGGGATCGCCTTTCGCGCCTCGGCCACCGAACAGGCGCAGGAGGCGCTGGCCGAACTGGTGACGCGCTACGGGCAGGCGCCCGAGGGGCGCGCGCGGGCGATCGTGGCGCTTGGCGGCGACGGGTTCATGTTGCAGACGCTGCATGACACGCAGGCGCTCGACGTGCCGGTCTATGGCATGAATTGCGGCACCATCGGGTTCCTGATGAACGCCTTTTCGCTGGATGCCCTGCCCGAACGGCTGGCGGTGGCGGTGGAAGAGGTCATCAACCCGCTGGCGATGCGCGCGGTGACGGTGGACGGGCAGGTGGAAACGGCGCTGGCGATCAACGAGGTGTCGCTGCTGCGCGCGGGGCCGCAGGCGGCCAAGCTGCGCATCACCATCGACGGCAAGGTGCGGATGGAGGAACTGGTCTGCGATGGCGCGCTGGTCAGCACGCCCGCCGGATCCACCGCCTACAATTACTCGGCGCACGGGCCGATCCTGCCCATCGGGTCGGACGTGCTGGCGCTGACGCCGATGGCGGCGTTCCGGCCGCGGCGCTGGCGCGGGGCGCTGCTGCCGAAATCGGCGGTGGTGCGGTTCGACGTGCTGGAGGCCGAAAAGCGCCCGGTGATGGCCGATGCCGACAGCCGGCAGGTGGACAGCGTGCTGTCGGTGGAAATCCGGTCCGACCCGGCGGTGCGCCACCGGATCCTGTTCGACCCCGGCCATGGGCTGGAGGAACGGCTGCTCAACGAACAGTTCGTCTGAGGGCTATAGCCAGTCGCGCAGGATCGGGATCAGCGGCAGGTCGGCGGGCGGCATCGGATAGTCGCGCATGTCGGCCGGGCGGACCCATTTCAGCACCTGGCCTTCGCGCGGGATCGGCGTGCCCTGCCAGCGGCGGCAGGCGTAGAGCGGCATCAGCAGGTGGAAGCTGTCATAGGCGTGGCTGGCGAAGGTCAGCGGCGCGAGGCACGAGGCCCAGGTGTCGATCCCCAGTTCCTCGTGCAGTTCGCGGATCAGCGCGGCTTCGGGGGATTCGCCGGGTTCGACCTTGCCGCCCGGAAATTCCCACAGGCCCGCCAGCGATTTGCCGGGCGGGCGTTGGGCCAGCAGGACGCGGCCGTCGGGGTCGATCAGGGCGACGGCGGCGACGAGGGTGAGTTTCATGCGGTTGGCCCTGGTGGCGGGGTGGGGGCCGGGGCGCTGCCCCGCGCCTGCCGGTTCTCGAACCGGTGGCGCCCCGGCCGGCGCCCCGGAGTATTTGGGAAAAGATGAAGCCGCGGGGTCAGGACCGGTAATCGGCGTTGATGTCGATGTACTGGTGCGTCAGGTCGCAGGTCCAGACCGTGCGCGCAGCCGTACCGAGGCCGAGGTCGACGCCGATCACCAGTTCGTCCCGCTTCATATAGGCCGAGGCCGCGGCCTCGTCATAGCCGGCGGCGCGCTGGCCCTTTTCGGCCACCACGAATTCGCCGAAGCGGATCGCCAGCCGGTCGCGGTCGGCCCGCGCGCCGGATTTGCCGACCGCGGCGACGATGCGGCCCCAGTTGGCGTCCTGCCCGGCGATCGCGGTTTTCACCAGCGGCGAGTTGGCGATGGCCATCGCCACGCGGTGGGCGTCGGCTACGTCGGCGGCGCCCGTCACCTGGATTTCCACGAATTTCGTGGCACCCTCGCCATCGCGCACCACCTGTTGGGCGAGGTCGAGCATCACCCCGCGCAGGGCGGATTCGAATTCCCGCGCGGTCTTGCTGCGCAGGTCGCGGATTTCGGCGGCGGCGGACCGGCCCGTGGCGGCGACGATCAGCGCGTCCGAGGTGGAGGTGTCGCTGTCCACGGTGATGCAGTTGAAGGTGTCGTCCACCTGACGGCTGACCATCCGCTGCAACAGCGCCGGGGGGATCTTCGCGTCGGTGAAGATATAGACCAGCATCGTCGCCATGTCGGGCGCGATCATGCCAGAGCCCTTGGCGATCCCGGCGATGCGGATGGTGCCGCCCTCGCCCTCGATTTCCGCCATCGCGCCCTTGGGGAAGGTGTCGGTGGTCATGATCGCGCGGGCGGCGGGTTCCATCGCGTCCGCCGCCAGCGCGCCGACCAGATCGGGCAGCTTGGCGATGATGCGGTCATGGGGCAGCGGTTCGCCGATCACCCCGGTGGACGAGGTGAAGACCCGCCCCGCCGGCACGCTGGCGACCTGCGCCACCGCGGCGCAGATCGCGGCGACGGAGTTTTCCCCCACCAGACCCGTGAAGGCGTTCGCGTTGCCCGAGTTCACGAGGATCGCCGCCCCCGCATCCGTTTCCGGGGCCTGGGCAAGCTTCGCCTGACAGTCGAGGATGCAGGCCGCGCGCGTGGCCGAGCGGGTGAAGGCGCCGGCCACCGCCGTGCCGGGGGCGAGGCGGATCAGCGTCACGTCGGTGCGGCCCTGATAGCGCACACCGGCCTGCACGGCGGCGAATTCCACGCCGTCGATCACCGGCAGGGCGGGGAAGCCCGCCTTGGGGGCGAGGGGCGAGGTTTTCAGCGCGGCCTTGCCCTTGGCGGGGGCGATGGCCTGACCGATGGCGGTTTCCACCGCCCCGGCCTTGTCGGCGACCTCTTCGGCGACCTCGCGGGCGATGCGCCGCAGGCGCTTTTTCAGCTTGGCGACCTTGCCTTTCAGCTCTTTCGCCTCTTCCTTCCAGTCGGTCTTGCCCATGTCGCCCCCAAAGCGCGGATCAGTTCGCGAACAGTGTCTGATCGCGCATCAGCGCGGGGTCAATACCCTCGTCCTTGCGTTCGATATTCGCCGCGCCGGTCAGGTCGGCGACCAGCGCCTCGACCGCGGCGCCCTCGATCCCCTCGGCCAGTTCCTCGCGCACATCCTCCAGCGGGGGGACGGCGGCGAGGCGGGTTTCGTTCAGCTTGATGATATGCCAGCCGAACTGCGTCTGGAGAGGATCCGACACCTGCCCGGGCTCCATCGCGACCACCGCATCCTCGAACGGCTTGATCATCATGCCGAGCCCGAACCAGCCCAGATCGCCGCCACCCGCGCCCGAGCCCGGATCCTTGGAATGCACCTTGGCGAGTTCGGCGAAATCGGCGCCGCCGTCGAGATCGGCCTTGAGCTTCTTCGCCTCGTCCTCGGTTTCCACCAGGATGTGGGCGGCGCTGTATTCGGTCTGCGGCGCGGCCTCGGCGTAGCGTTCCTTGTAGGCGGCGGCGATCGCATCCTCGGTCACGGCGCCGTCGATGGCGGCGCGCAGCGCGACGGTGGACAGATAGGCGCGGCGTTCGTTTTCCAGCGCCACGTCGTCGCGGGCATTGGTCTTGCCCTCGGCCGATTGCGCCAGCGCGGTCTGCTGGATCAGCTGGTCGAGGATGCCCTTGAACAGCACCTCGTCGGGCAGCGCCTTGTATTCCGCCGGCAGCTGGTCGAGCATCACCGCCACATGGCCCAGGGTGATGTCGGTGCCGTTGACGCTGGCCAGAACGCGGTCCGCGCCCTCTGCCCGGGCGGTCCCGGCCGTGATTGCCAGCGCAACCGCGAGCGTGGCGCCAATTCCTGCCTGTCTTGCCATCCGATCCGTCCTTGCCCAGTTCCGCGACCCCGCGCGGCGTTGACTCCCAACCGGCCGCCCCTTACATCGCTGTGGTCGCGCAAGAACGGGGTGTCCGGGCCTCGCCGTCCTTCTAGGCAAGGCGGGACCGCCGGGCAAGGCCAGAGGCTCGCACGATCTTGTCAGGAACGACCTAGGCGGAGAAAACATGCTGGGTATGGGAACGCTCGCGCGGAAGGTGTTCGGCACGCCGAACGACCGCAAGGTGAAATCGGCGCGCCCCCTGGTGGCAAAGATCAACGCGCTGGAACCCGAATTCCAGCAACTCGACGATGCCGGACTCAAGGCCAAGACGGCGGAATTCAGGGCGCGGCTGGAAAAGGGCGAAAGCCTCGACGACCTCTTGCCCGAAGCCTTCGCCAACTGCCGCGAGGGCGCACGCCGCGCCCTGGGCCTGCGCGCCTTCGACGTGCAGCTGATGGGCGGGATCTTCCTGCATCAGGGCAATATCGCGGAAATGAAGACGGGCGAGGGCAAGACGCTGGTCGCCACCTTCCCGGCCTATCTGAACGCGCTGACCGGCAAGGGCGTGCATGTCGTCACCGTCAACGACTATCTGGCGAAACGCGACGCGGAATGGATGGGCAAGGTCTATGCCGCGCTCGGCCTGACCTGCGGCGTCGTCTACCCCTGGCAGCCCGAGGACGAAAAGCGCGCGGCCTATGCGGCCGACATCACCTATGCCACCAACAACGAACTGGGCTTCGACTACCTGCGCGACAACATGAAGTCGCGGATGGAGGAAATGGCGCAGCGCGGGCATTATTTCGCCATCGTGGACGAGGTGGACAGCATCCTCATCGACGAGGCGCGCACGCCGCTGATCATTTCCGGCCCGTCGCAGGACCGGTCCGACCTCTACATGGCCGTGGACGGGCTGATCCCCCCGCTGGCCGAAGACCATTACAAGCTGGATGAAAAGACCCGGCAAGTGACCTTCACCGAGGAAGGCAACGAGGCCATCGAACAGGCGCTGCACGATGCGGGCCTGCTGCCGCAGGGCCAGTCGCTCTACGATCCCGAAAGCACCACGCTGGTGCACCATGTCACCCAGGCGCTGCGCGCGCACAAGCTGTTCCACCGGGACCAGCAATATATCGTGCGCGACGGCGAGGTGATGCTGATCGACGAATTCACCGGCCGGATGATGAAGGGCCGCCGCCTGTCCGAGGGCCTGCACCAGGCGATCGAGGCGAAGGAACGCGTGGCGATCCAGCCGGAAAACGTGACGCTGGCCTCTGTCACCTTCCAGAACTACTTCCGCCTTTACGAAAAGCTCTCGGGCATGACCGGCACCGCCGCGACCGAGGCAGAGGAATTCGCGGAAATCTACAAGCTCGGCGTGGTCGAGGTGCCGACGAACCGCCCCGTCGCCCGCAAGGATGAACACGACGCCGTCTACCGCACCGCGCGCGAGAAATACGAGGCCATCGTCAAGGAAATCGAGGCGGCGCATGAAAAGGGCCAGCCGATCCTCGTCGGCACGACCTCGATCGAGAAATCGGAAATGCTGTCCGAACTGCTCAAGGCGGCGGGCATCCCCCACAACGTGCTGAACGCGCGCCAGCACGAGGCCGAGGCCCAGATCGTCGCCGATGCCGGCAAGCTGGGCGCCGTGACCATCGCCACCAACATGGCCGGCCGCGGGACCGACATCAAGCTGGGCGGCAACGTCGACTTCAAGGTGATGGAGGCCATCGCCGCCACCCCCGACGAACATCCCGACGCCGTGCGCGCCCGGATCGAGGCCGAACATGCCGCCGACGAAGAGGCGGTCAAGGCCGCGGGCGGGCTGTTCGTGCTGGCCACCGAACGCCACGAAAGCCGCCGCATCGACAACCAGCTGCGCGGCCGGTCCGGCCGTCAGGGCGACCCGGGCCGGTCGGCCTTCTTCCTGTCGCTGGAAGACGACCTGATGCGCATCTTCGGGTCCGAACGGCTCGACAAGGTGCTGTCCTCGCTCGGGATGAAAGAAGGCGAGGCGATCGTCCACCCCTGGGTGAACAAGAGCCTCGAAAAGGCGCAGGCCAAGGTCGAGGCGCGCAACTTCGACATCCGCAAGCAATTGCTGAAATTCGACGACGTGATGAACGACCAGCGCAAGGCCATCTTCGGCCAGCGGCTGGACATCATGCGCGCCGAGGATCTGGAAGACATCGTGCGCGACATGCGCCACCAGGTGGTCGAGGATACGGTGGACCAGTACATGCCGCCGAAATCCTACCCCGACCAGTGGGATATGGCCGGTCTGGCAGAGGCGCTGCGCACCGGCCTCAACCTCGACCTGCCGGTGGCCGACTGGGCCGCAGAGGAAGGCGTGGACCAGGACACGATCCGCGAACGCATCATCGAACAGTCCGATACCTACATGGCCGAAAAGGCCGAGGCCTTCGGGCATGCCGTGATGCGCGACATCGAGAAACAATTGCTGCTCCAGACCATCGACGCGAAATGGCGCGAACATCTGGTGACGCTGGAACATCTGCGGTCCGTCGTCGGCTTCCGCGGCTATGCGCAGCGCGACCCGCTGAACGAATACAAGACCGAGGCGTTCCAGCTGTTCGAATCGATGCTGAACGCGCTGCGGGTGGACGTGACGCAGAAACTCGGCCAGATCCGTCCCCTGACCGAGGAAGAACGCGAAACGATGATGCGTCAGTTCCTGGCGCAGCAACAGACCGCGGCCGCGCCTGCGCTGGTGCCCGCGGGGGCAGAGGACGAACCGCCTCCGCAACCGCTTGCGGGTTTCGACGCGGACAACCCCGATACCTGGGGCAACCCGGGCCGCAACGACCCCTGCCCCTGCGGATCGGGCGAAAAGTTCAAGCACTGCCACGGCCGCATCGTCTGAGGCCGCGGCCCGCGAACCACCTTGCCGCCGCCATGCTTGTGCCGCTTTCGGAAACGATCTTCCGGGGGTCGCCAAGCTGGTGGAGCCCGGAATGGAACGCAAACGCAGGATCATCCTTGTCGCCGCAGTAGTGGCGGTGGCCGCCGGCAGCGGCCATCTGATGCAGCGCAGCCCCGCCGCGGCCAAGCCGCAGGCCATCGTGCCGCTGTCGGCCACCGCGCCGGCGGAACCGGCGCTGCCCGCCGTCACGCCGCCGGCCCCGGTCCTGGCGGCCGTACCGGCCGAAACCCCCGCCGAAATGCCGGTCGAGGAATCCGCGCTGGCCGCGGCCCCCGACTGCACCCCCGCGCTGGCGCTCACGCCCCTGCCCGCCGCCCGTGTCGCGCTGGCGCTGGCCGCACCCTGCCGCGGGGCCGAACGGGTGGTGATCCGCCACGCGGGCCTTGCCGTCACCGGGCATCTGTCGTCCGCGGGAATGCTGGCGGTCAGCCTGCCCGCGCTGCAAAGCCCGGCGCAGGTTTCTGTCCTCTTCGGCGATGGCGACAGCGCCGCCGCCGCCATCGCCGTGCCCGACCTTTCGGATTTCGACCGTTTCGCGGTGCAATGGCCCGGCGACGACGCCTTCCAGCTTCAGGCCTATGCCGATGACGCCGATTTCGGCGCGCCCGGCCATGTGTCGGCCCTGCGCCCCGGCCTGCCCTCTGCCGCCGGCCATTTCGTCACCGCCCTCGGCGACCCGACGACCGAGGCGCCGCTGCTGGCCGAGGTCTATACCTTCCCCGCCGGTACTCGGGCCGGCAGCCCCGCCCTGCGGCTCGACATCGAGGCCGCCGTCACCGAGGCCACCTGCGACCGCGAGATCCTGGGGGAAACCCTGCAACTTGCGGGCGGCGATCTGGTTCTGCGCGAACTCACGCTCGCCATGCCGGGCTGCGATGCGGTGGGCGACATTCTGGTCTTGCCAAATCCGCTGGCCGACCTGAAACTCGCCGCCCACGAGGGCTAGGCCGAGGCGGAAATGGCGGCAATGATCCGGTGCGCGGCGGTGATCGCCGCGCTTTTTTTCATCGCCCTGCCCGCGCGGGCGCAGGATGTGACGCTGCGCGCCCATGCCGGAAACCTGAACGTTTCCGGCACTTTGCTGTCCTACGACGGGCAGGTCTACCGGGTCGATACCGCCTATGGCACGCTGGTCGTCGATGCGCTGGCGGTGGATTGCGCGGGCCCGGGCTGCCCCGAACTGGCGCTTTTGCCGCCCCGGTTCCGCCTGCTGGCAGAGGATGCGGCGATGGCCGGCCTGCTGGCCGCGCTGATCCGCGATTTCGCCGCCACGCAGGGCCGGCAGGTGCTGGCGGAACCCGACGCGCTGGCACTGGCCGATGCCGGGGGCCGGGTGCTGGCACGGTTCGCGCTATCCACCGCGCCGGCAGCGGAGGCGCGGCAGCGCATTGCGCGCGGCGGGGCGGAACTGGCGCTGGTCGATGCCGCCCCTTGGCCGCCGGAGGGGCGGGTGCTGGGCCATGACGGGCTGGTGGTCGCGGTGGCGGCGGCCAACCCGCTGCGGCAGATCGCGCTGGAGGATCTGGCCCGCGTTCTGGCGGGCGAGGTGACGGATTGGGCCGGCCTCGGCGCCCCGCCCGCGCCCATCGCGCTGCATGCCCCCGCCCCCGGCACCGGCGCGCGGCGGCTGGCAGAGGCGCGGCTCGGCCCCATCGGGGCGGGACAGGCCCATGACGACCCCGCCGCGCTGGCCGCGGCGGCGGCGGGCGACCCCTGGGCGCTGGCGCTGCTGCCGGCCCGCGCCCTGCGCCCCGATCTGGCGGTGCTGCGGCTGACCGACCGCTGCGGCGCGCTGCTGGATCCCGAGGGGTTCGCGCTGCGCACCGGCGATTATCCGCTGGCGCTGGCGTTGCAACTCGCCCCGGCGGGCGGGCGGCTGCACCCCGTCCTGCGCGCACTGCGCGACCACCTCGGCACAGCTTCGGCGCAGGCGCTGGTGGCGGGCGCGGGGCTGGCCGACCTGACGGTGCAGCGACACCCGGCCGCCGAACAGGGCGCGCGGCTGGTCAACGCGATCCGCGCTACCGAGGGCGCGGCGGGGCTGGCGGCGCTGCAAGAGGTCGTGGCGGCCATGGCCGGGGCGGACCGGCTGTCGCTGTCCTTCCGGTTCGAACCCGGCACGGCGCGGCTCGACCCCGCATCGGCCCTGCTGGCGGCGGATGTGGGCGCGGGGATCGCCGCGGGTGCGCATGCCGGGCAAGTCCTGCTGCTGGCGGGTTTCGGCGACGACGCCCGCGATGCGCAGGCGCTGGCGGGTGCGGCGCTGGCCGCAGTAGAGGCGGCGATGACCGACCCTGTTCCCGGCGCGGCGACCCTGACCACCGCCGCCTTCGGCCCCGCCCTGCCCCTCGGCTGCGCCGACACCGCCGCGGGCCGCCATCTGAACCGGCGCGTCGAGGTCTGGCAACGGCTGCGCTGAGGGGCCCGCCCCGGCATCGCCCTACAGATACCCCGCCGACCGGAAGCTCAGCTCGCGCATGCGCCCGATGATCAGGTGGTCGTGCAGCGCCAGCCCCAGAACCTCCGCCGCGTCGCGGATCTGCATCGTCATGGTGATGTCGGCATCGCTCGGCGTCGGGTCGCCCGACGGATGATTGTGCACCAGAATCAGCGCCGAAGCGTTCAGTTCCAGCGCGCGTTTGACCACCTCGCGCGGGTAGACCGGCACATGGTCCACCGTGCCGCGGGCCTGCTCCTCATCCGCGATCAGCACGTTCTTGCGGTCGAGGTACAGCACGCGGAACTGTTCCGTCGCCGCATGCGCCATCGCGGTGTGGCAATAGTCCAGCAGCGCATCCCAGGACGAGATCACCGGCCGGTGCATCACCCGCGCCCGCGCCATCCGCTGCGCCGCCGCCGCGACGATCTTGAGTTCCGTCACCACCGCATCGCCGACGCCATCCACATCCGCCAGCCGCGCGGGTTCGGCGCTCAGCACGGCGTTGAAATCGCCGAAACGGTCCAGCAGGCGGCGGGCGAGCGGCTTCACGTCCTGCCGCGGGATGGCGCGGAACAGCACCAGTTCCAGCAGTTCGTAATCCGGCATCGCCGCCGCGCCGCCCTCGCGGAAGCGCGCGCGCAGCCGGGCGCGGTGGTCGCGGATGTAGGACGGCAAACGCCCCGCCAGCGCCTCGGGCAGCGCCGCCCCCTCGGCCTCGTCCGCGCCGGGGGGGGCGGAGGCGCCGAACAGCGGCAACGGGGCTTCGGAAAAGACATGTGCGCGGGTCATGCCGCCAGCATCGCGCCCGAGGGTGAAGGAAAGGTTAACGCGCGCCGCCCCCACCCTCCATCCTGCCGGAAAATACGCCCGGCAAGGCCCCGCCGCCCTCATCCGAAACGGGCCGCATTCACTTTCTGTCCCTAAATATCCCGGGGTCCGGGGCAGCGCCCCGGCGCCGCCCCCGACACCGGCGAAACCCTCAGAGGTATCCCCGCCAGACCAGCACCCCGATCACCAGCCCCGCCACCACCAGCAGCGCGAAGGCCAGCGATCCGGTGATCCCCAGGACCGCCGCCCAGAACCGTTCCGCCGCGCCGATACCGTTCAGATGCCTCAGGCAGACGTCATAGGCCGCCGCGATCCGGGCATCGTCCAGCATCAGCTGCACCCGCGGGTTCTGGGCCAGAACGGACACCTCGGCCAGATATTCCGCCTCGCGCCGCACGCGCCGGGGCAGCCGCCGCCCGCCGCGGCGCAGCTTTTCCGGCAGGCCCCTGCCGCCGACATTCAGACGCGATTCCATCAGGGCGGCAATGCGGTCCGCCATCTGCTGTACGGTTGCGTAGCCCATCCCTGCCTCCGACCTGCGCGGGCAGCCTACAGCGGGATGCGCGCCGCCTCAACGGTCTGGAAGAAGGGGGGGCTGGCGGCGGCGGGCGGGGCGCGCTATGCCAAACACATGCTGAACACGACCCTGCATGGCACCGCCACCGACCGCCCGCCCCTGATCATCGCGCATGGCCTGTTCGGGTCGGGGCGCAACTGGGGCGCGATCGCGCGGCGCCTGTCCGACAGGCGGCAGGTGATCGCGGTCGACATGCGCAACCACGGCGACAGCCCCTGGTCCGACCGCCACGACTATCCGGCGATGGCGGGCGATCTGGCAGAGGTCATCGCCGCCCATGGCGGGCAGGCGGATGTGCTGGGTCATTCCATGGGCGGCAAGGCGGCGATGATGCTGGCGCTGACCCACCCGGATGCGGTCAACCGGCTGGTGGTGGCCGATGTCGCGCCGGTCGCCTATGACCACGACCAGCGCCGCAATGTGGACGCCATGCGCGGGCTGGACCTGACCGGCCTCACCAGCCGCAGCGAGGCCGACCGGCGGCTGGCGGCGGTGATCGGCGATCCCACGCTGCGGTCGTTCTTCCTGCAATCGCTCGACCTGCGGGCCGATCCGCCGCGCTGGCGGCTGAACCTCGACGTGCTGGCGGCAGAGATGGACCGGATCGTCGGCTGGCCCGAACCCGAGGCCGGCTATCCGCCCTTCCCGCGCCCGGCGCTGTTCCTGTCGGGCGCGCTGTCGAACTATGTCCGCCCGGAATACCGCGCGCAGATCAAGGCGCTGTTCCCGGCGGCGCGGCAGGCCAAGATCCCCGGCACCGGCCATTGGCTGCATGCCGAAAACCCGCGCGCCTTCGAGGCCGCGGTGGCGGCCTTTCTGGAACCCGTCAGCGGCTGATCCGCATCCGCGACAAAAGCCCGTCGCGCAGCCAGAACTGATGCCACAGCGCCGCGGCGATATGCAGCGCCACCAGCGCCAGCAACAGCTTGGTCATCACCGCATGCGCGCCGCCCGCGCCTTCGACCCCGCCGATCCAGGCCACCGCGCCCGATACCGGCAGCAGCAGCGTCAGCGCGTAGAGCGCCCAGTGCACCGCCGCCGCGGCGAACCGCAGGGGTGCGGCCTCTTCCGCCGGGGGCGGGGGCGCGCCGCGCGTCAGCCGCAGCACCAGCCGCCAGAGCGTCAGCAGCAGGACCAGCATCCCCGGCAGGATATGCAGCGCGATCCCGGGACCGCCCTCGACCACCTGCCCCTGCCGGAACGCCCGCCAGGCCTCGGCGATGGGCTCGTTGTTGAGGTATTGCGCGAGGATCAGCACGACGACCAGCCAGTGCAGAACGATCTGCGCCCGGCTGTAGGTGCGGGGATGGGGCATGCCTGTCTCCTTATTGCAGACGGCGGGCGAGCAGCCAGCTGACCGGCAGCGCGGCCACCAGCCCGATCGCCGCCGCGATCACGATCGGCTCCAGCCGGTAGTGGCCGAGTACCAGCGCCACCACCACGCCGATCCCCATCAGCGTGACCGAGGCGATACTGAACAGAACCATCGTCAGACGCGACATGAGCCGTCTCCGTTACATACACACAGGGGCGCAGCATAGGCGGGGGGCGCCAGGCCGTCCTTGACGCGGATCAACCGGGCCTCAGCCGCCGAGCCGGCGCAGCGCCTCCTTCAGGCGGAACCCGCGCCCGCCCGCGGCGGACCACGCCATCTGCCCGGCCCAGGCGGCAAAGAGAATCGCCGCAAGCTCCGCCCCCTTCGCGCCACCGCCGAGCCGCGCGGCCAGCGCCCCTTCCACGCCCGCGCGCCAGTCGGCGGCAAGGGAGGCGAGCGCGGGGTCCGCGGCCTCTGACGGGTCGGGCATGCCCGCCTCTGCCAGCGCCTTCAGCAGCGCCACCGCACCCTTGGCATTGGGAGGCAAGGTCGCGTCGAGCGCCAGCAACCGCGCCTGCCGCCCGGCCCAGGCATGGGCGCGCGCATCGCGGATCATCCCCGCGACCGAGCCATGCCGCTGCACCAGCGACGACGCCGCCAGCCCCGCCCCGGCGGCAACCGCCCCGAAGGTCACGGCCTTTTCGCCCCCGGCATACAGAAGCGACAGGACCATATCGAAAACAACGGCATCAGGTACGGAACGCGGACGGGCCATGAGTATACCATAACCACTTTCCACGCCGCCGCACAGCCCCGTCGGGCGGGGATTGCGGGCCTGTATCGGGGTTTCGGGCGATAGGACGCGGGCAGGCGGGGGCCAGCCCCAGATCGGCCGGGTCTGGCTGGAACGCGCGGCGCCCCCGGGATCCGTCTGGACGGAAAGGGAAGCGGGCGCCTTTCCGGCTGGACGACGCCGCGGGCCCGTGCGGGTCAGCGGCGCGGCGGGCGGGGGCGGTAGGCCGGCAGTTTCCAGCCGAAAACCAGACTGCCCGCGCGCAGGGCCAGTGTCACCGCGGCGCAAGCGATCAGCGCCGCGCGCTGGTCGAGCCCGGCGGCCAGCGCCAGCACCGCCGCCAGCGCACCGGCAAAGGCGGCGGTCACGTAAAGCTCGCCCGCGCGCAGCACCAAGGGCACCTCGTTGCAGACGACATCGCGCATCAGCCCGCCGAAACAGCCCGTCGCCACCCCCATCATCAGCAGAACCGGCCAGCCCTGCCCCTGCGCCAGCGCCACGCCCACCCCGGCAGGCACCGCCACCGCCAGCGCGCAGGCGTCGAGCCACAACAGCGCCCGGTAGCGGCTTTCCAGCAGATGCGCGGTGAAGAACACGATGACCGCCGCGATGGCCGCCAGCCCGATCATCTGCGGCCGTGCGACCCAGAACACCGCGCCCTGCCCCAGCACCAGATCGCGCAACGTGCCGCCGCCCACCGCCGTGAGGCTGGCCAGGAACACGAAGCCGACCAGATCCAGTTGCGCCCGGCTGGCCGCCAGCGCGCCGGTCAGCGCAAAGACGAAGACCGATGCAAGCTCCAGCAGCGCGACAAGGGTCATTTCTTCGCCGGCTTGAACGGGGCCATGCCCGCGCGGGCGAGTTCGTCGGCGCGCTCGTTCTCGGCATGGCCGGCATGGCCCTTGATCCATTTCCAGACGACGCGGTGCTGGCGCTGCGCCGCGTCCAGCCGCTGCCACAGGTCCACGTTCTTCACCGGCTTGCCGTCCGAGGTGCGCCAGCCGTTGCGCTTCCACCCGTGGATCCACTGGCTGACGCCGTTCTTCACATAGGCGCTGTCGGTCACTACCGTGATCGCCGAGGGCCGCGCCAGCGCCTCCAGCGCGGAAATCGCCGCCAGCAGTTCCATCCGGTTGTTGGTGGTGTCCGCCTCGCCGCCCGAAAGGGTGCGTTCGCGCAGCACCGCCTCGCCCTCGCGCGCCAGCAGCAGGACGCCCCAGCCTCCGGGGCCGGGATTGCCGGAGCAGGCTCCGTCGGTATAGGCGAAAAGATCTGGCATGGTGGCGCAGGGCTATGCGATCGCGGCGCGGGGCGCAAGCGGTTGGGGCGGCGCCGGGGGCCTACCCGGGCTTCCCTTCCCCCGGGAGTTGGGCGCGCGTCCAGGTGGGCGCCGGGGGCCAGCCCCGCGCCGGCTGGTTCTCGAACCAGTGGCGCACCAGCCGGCGCCCCCGGGATATTTTTGGACAGAAAATGAGGAAAGGCAGGATCTTGGGCGCAACCCTGTTCATTTTCTGTCCGCAAATATCCCCGCCGGAGGCGCAGCCATCCGCCGGGCCGAAGGCCGGGAGAGCGCGCGGGATCCGTAGGCCGGGGCTATGCCCCGGCTTCGCGCAGCAGGCGGGGGACCTTGAATTCCACCCGTTCCACCGCCGTCTCGACCAGTTCGCGCGTCAGGTCGTAGCGGGCGGCGAAGGCGTCGATGACCTCGTTCACCAGCACCTCGGGGGCCGAGGCCCCCGCCGTCAGCCCCACCGCGCGCGCGCCGTCCAGCGCGCGCCAGTCGATGTCGGCGGCGCGCTGGACCAGTTGCGCATAGCCGCAGCCCGCCGCCCGCCCGACCTCGACCAGCCGGCGGGAGTTCGAGGAATTCGGCGCGCCGATGACCAGCAGCGCGTCGATCCGCGGCGCGATGGCCTTCACCGCCTCCTGCCGGTTGGTGGTGGCATAGCAGATGTCCTCCTTCCCCGGGCCCATGATGGCGGGGAAGCGGGCGCGCAGGGCGGCGACGATCGCCGCCGTGTCGTCGACCGACAGCGTCGTCTGGGTGATGAAGGCCAGCCGCGCGGGGTCGCGCACCCGAAGGGTCGCCACATCGGCCACGGTTTCGACCAGCAGCACCTCGCCCTCGGGCAGCTGTCCCATCGTGCCCACGGTTTCGGGATGGCCGGCATGGCCGATCATCACCAGTTGCAGGCCCTGTTCGTGGTGCCGCTGCGCCTCGATATGCACTTTGGTGACAAGGGGGCAGGTCGCGTCCACCGCGATCATGTGGCGGCGCGCGGCCTCTGCCGGCACGGCCTTGGGCACGCCATGGGCGGAAAAGACCACCGGGCGGTCGTCGGGGCAGTCGTCCAGTTCCTCGACGAACACCGCGCCCTGCGCGCGCAGGGCGTCCACCACGAACTTGTTGTGCACGATCTCGTGGCGGACATAGACCGGCGCGCCCCATTTCTGCAACGCCATCTCGACGATGCGGATCGCGCGGTCCACACCGGCGCAGAACCCGCGCGGGGCGGCGAGGTAGAGTGTCAGGGGCGGCAGGCTCATGCGGGACCTCGTGTTTCGCGCGCCCAGAGGTATGCCGAAGCGGCGCGCAGGTCCAGCCCGCCGCCCTCAGGGCGGGGCGTTGCGCGCGGCATCGCGCCAGCGGGCGGAGAAGAGCTTCATGTCCTCCTCGTCCACGAAGGCGTGATGCGGCAGGATCAGCACCTGTTCGCCCGCGTCGAGGAACAGCCGTTCCGGCGTGGTCACGATCTGGCGGATGGCCCGCGCGGGGATCACCTGCGCCCGGTCGGGCGCGGCTTCCGGCCAGACGGTCAGCGCGTCGGCCTCGCCCCCGGCCTCGCAGACCATGTCCACCTCTGCCGGTACACGCAGCAGCGCGCGGCGCTGCATGTCGCGCGCCAGCAGGTATTGCGCCAGCACGAAGGCCGTGACCGAGGCCGCCAGCGCCACACCGATCTGGATGCCCACGCCGACCTCGAGGTTCATCATCACCGCGTAGGACAGGCCGACGGCGATCCACGGCGCCATCCGTCCCAGCCGCACCTTTTTGGTGGGCGCGGCCTGCATGTGTTCCCACGCCAGCGCGTCCAGCGGCTTCAGCCGGTAACGCAGCACCCGCGGCGGCGGCACGGCGCGCGCGTCGCCGTCCCGGCCCGCTTCCTGATCCGCGGCCATCAGGTTTCGACCGTCGCCTCGGGTTCGCGTTCCACCCGCGGTTCGCGCGGTTCGCGCGGCGGGCGGCCGATGACCTCGCGCAACTCGTCGAGTTCGATGAAGTTGTCGGCCTGGCGGCGCAGTTCATCGGCGATCATCGGCGGCTGGCTGCGGATCGTGGACACGACCGACACCCGCACCCCCTGCCGTTGCAGGCTTTCCACCAGCGGCTTGAAGTCGCCGTCGCCGGAAAACAGCACGATATGGTCCACCCGCGGCGCAAGTTCCATCGCATCGACGGTCAGTTCGATGTCCATGTTGCCCTTGACCTTCCGGCGGCCCTGGCTGTCGGTGTATTCCTTGGCCGGTTTCGTGACCATGGCGAAGCCGTTGTAGTGCAGCCAGTCGACCAGCGGCCGGATGGGCGAGTATTCCTCGTTTTCCAGCAGCGCGGTGTAGTAGAACGCCCGCACCAGTTTGCCCCGGCGCATGAACTCCTGCCGCAGAAGTTTGTAGTCGATGTCGAAGCCGAGGGCCCGTGCCGCCGCGTAAAGGTTGGACCCGTCGATGAACAACGCCAACCGGTCGTCCTTGTAAAACATGTCAAATCCTTCCAAAATCGTAACCGGCTGACAGGCTCCGTGAGTGAGAGGGCTGCTCTGCGCAACGCAAGACCGGTGTGTGAACGGTATGTAAGACAACCGTGACGAAGCTCAATCGACCTCATACGAAAGTGTTTGGAAATTGCACATGCGGTATGGCAGCGCATTGATCGCGCTCGGTGCGAATCTGCCCCATGCGGGGCGCACGCCGGCGCAGACGCTGCGCGCCGCGCTGGCGGCGTTGCGGGATGCGGGCTTTGTCCACCTGCGGGAAAGCGCGCTTTACGCCACCCCCTGTTTTCCGCCCGGCGCGGGCCCCGATTATGTGAATGCCTGTGCGGTGGCGGACTGGGCGGGGGACGCCGCGGCGGCGCTGGCGGCGCTGCATGGGGTCGAGGCCGCGTTCGGGCGGAGCCGGGCGGAGCGGTGGGGGATGCGGACGCTGGACCTCGATCTGATCGCGCTGGACGATGCCGTGCTGCCCGACCGCGCGACCTGGGCGCATTGGGCGGGCCTGCCCCCGGCGGAACAGGCCCGCGCGGCGCCCGACCGGCTGGTCCTGCCGCATCCGCGGCTGGCGGACCGGGCCTTCGTGCTGGTGCCGCTGGCCGAGGTGGCCCCCCTCTGGCGCCATCCGGTCACGGGGCGGACGGTGGCCGGGATGCTGGCCGCCCTGCCCGCCGCCGACCGCGCCGCGGTGGTGCCGATCGGCCCCCGGATCGCCCCGAAGTGACCGGCGCAGGGCGTTATCCGCTTGTCAAGCCCCCCTGTCCGTCCTAGATAGACGGCTCTTGCCTCCACATGGAAGGATGACCGATGGCCCGCGTGACGGTCGAAGATTGCGTTGACAAGGTTCCGAACCGGTTCGAGCTGGTGTTGCTGGCATCCCACCGCGCGCGCGAGATCGCGGCGGGTTCGCCCCTGACGGTGGACCGTGACAAGGACAAGAACTCGGTCGTGTCGCTGCGCGAGATCGCCGAGGAAACCCAGGGCGCCGATTCGCTGCGCGAACGGCTGATCGCCAGCCTGCAGACCCAGATCGAGGTCGACGAGCCCGAGGACGACCAGATGGCGCTGCTGATGGGCGCCGAGATGGACCGCCCGGTGCAGGACGACATGTCGGAAGAACGCATGCTGCGCATGCTGATGGAAGCCCAGGGCCAGGGCTGAGAACGGGGCCGCGGGGCCGGTACGGTGTGCGATGATCGACGTTGAAGACCTCATCGCGCTTGTCCGCAACTACAACCCGCGTACCAATGACGACCTGATCCGCCGCGCCTACGACTATGGCCGGCGGATGCACGAAGGCCAGTTCCGCCAGTCGGGCGAGCCCTATTTCACCCATCCCGTCGCCGTCGCCGCGATCCTTACGGAAATGCGGCTGGACGATGCGACCATCGTGACGGCGCTGCTGCACGACACGATCGAGGATACGAAATCCACCTATACCGAGGTCGAACAGAAGTTCGGCCCCGAGGTCGCGGAACTGGTGGATGGCGTCACCAAGCTGACCAACCTGCAACTGTCCTCGGCGCAGTCGAAACAGTCGGAAAACTTCCGCAAGCTGTTCTTCGCCATGTCCAAGGACCTGCGGGTGATCCTGGTCAAGCTGGCCGACCGGCTGCACAACATGCGCACGATCAAGAGCATGCGGCCCGAAAAGCAGGCCCAGAAGGCGCGCGAGACGATGGAGATCTATGCGCCGCTGGCCGGCCGCATGGGCATGCAGTGGATGCGCGAGGAACTGGAGGACCTGTCCTTCCGCGTGCTGAACCCCGAGGCGCGCAATTCCATCCTGCGCCGCTTCGTCACGCTGCAACGCGAATCGGGCGACGTGATTCCGAAAATCACCGCCGACATCCGGCTGGAACTGGACCGCGCGGGGATCGAGGCCGACGTCTACGGCCGCGCGAAAAAGCCCTATTCGATCTGGCGCAAGATGCAGGAAAAGGATCTGGCCTTTTCCCGCCTGTCCGACATCTACGGCTTCCGCATCATCACGCGCAGCGTGGCGGACTGCTATCGCATCCTCGGCGTGATCCACCAGCGCTGGCGCGCGGTGCCGGGGCGGTTCAAGGACTACATCAGCCAGCCCAAGTCGAACGGCTACCGTTCCATCCACGCCACCGTGTCGGGCCGCGACGGCAAGCGGGTCGAGGTGCAGATCCGCACGCGCGAGATGCACGAGGTCGCAGAGGCCGGGGTGGCCGCGCACTGGTCCTACCGCGACGGGGTGCGCAGCCTGAACCCCTTTGCCGTCGATCCGGCGAAATGGATCACCACGCTGACCGAACGCTTCGACGAGGGGGACCACGACGAATTCCTCGAACATGTGAAGCTCGAGATGTATTCGGACCAGGTGTTCTGCTTCACCCCCAAGGGCGATGTGGTGCAGCTGCCGCGCGGGGCGACGCCGCTGGATTACGCCTATGCGATCCACACCCGCATCGGCAACGCCTGCGTGTCGGCCAAGGTGGACGGCATCCGGGTGCCGCTGTGGACGCGGCTGCGCAACGGCCAGTCGGTGGAAATCATCACCGCCGAGGGCCAGCGCCCGCAGGCAAGCTGGATCGACATCGTGGTCACGGGCCGCGCCAAGGCCGCCATCCGCAAATCCCTGCGCGAGGAAGACCGCAGCCGGTTCATCAAGCTCGGCCGCGAACTGGCGCGCGTGACCTTCGAACGCTTCGGCAAGAAGGCGACCGACAAGGCGTTGCAGACCGCGGCCCGCACGCTCGGCCTGCCGGGGGAAGAGGAACTGCTGGCCCGCGTGGGGTCGGCAGAGATCAGCGCGCAGCAGGTGGTGGAACTGCTCTACCCCGACCTGACCGCCCCGCAGGACGAGGTGGATGCCGCCCGCCCCGTCATGGGCCTGCCCGAGGATCTGCCCTTCCGCCGCGCCGCCTGTTGCCAGCCGCTGCCGGGCGAGCGCATCGTGGGCATCACCTATCGCGGCAAGGGCGTCGTCGCCCATGCCATCGACTGCCCGGCGCTGGCCGAGGTCGAGGACCAGCCCGAACGCTGGATCGACCTGCACTGGCAGTCGGGCAAGCATGCGGCGGTCAATACGGTCAGCCTGGACCTGACGATCCTCAACGCCCATGGCGTTCTGGGGCGCGTCTGCACGCTGATCGGCGACCGCAAGGCCAATATCTCGGACCTGCGGTTCGTGGACCGCAAGCCGGATTACTACCGCATCACCGCGGATGTGGACCTGCGCGATATCGAGCATCTGCACAACGTGATGACGGCGCTGGAGGCCGAAACCGACGTGGCGCGCGTGTCCCGGCTGCGGGACATGCACCGCAAGCCCTGAGGCCCGGGCCGGAAGGAGGCGGGGGTGGTGTTCAAGCGACGCGACGCGCGGCCCTGGCCCCGTATCGCCATCGAGTTCTTCTATCCCCGGGGCGGGTGGAAACGCGCGGCCTGGTACATCACCTACCGGCTGCAACGCCTGCCCGATTCGCCCGAACGCATCGCGCGCGGGATCTTTGCGGGGGTGTTCATTTCCTTCACGCCCTTCTTCGGCTTTCACTTCATCGGGGCGGCGCTGATCGCCTTCGTCATCCGCGGCAATATCCTGGCCGCGCTGCTGGCGACCTTTGCCGGCAACCCTATGACGACGCCGATCATCGCCATCACCGCGGTCGAGCTTGGTCACCGGATGCTGGGGATCACGACGCCGCTGGACGTGCATGTGATCGTCCACGCCTTTTCCGGCGCGGGGAAGGAATTGTGGCGCAACCTGCTGTCGCCCTTCACCGAGGACACCGCGCAATGGGGCAATCTGGGGAATTTCTTCCGCACGATCTATCTGCCCTACATGGTGGGGGGCGTCCTGCCCGGGCTGGCGGTCAGCACGGTGTTCTATTATGGATCCCTGCCGCTGATCCGCGCCTATCAGCGCCTGCGCCTGCGGCAAAAGGCCGAACGGGCCGAACGCCGTCTGGCCGCCCGCGCCGCCGCCCGCGCGCAGGCAGAGGCGCAGGACTGGGAGGAACTGACCGAAGGGCCCATGCCCCCCGCCCCGCCCACGCCCGACGACCCGGGCGTGGCAGGGCCGGAGGCGCCATTCGCCGCACCCGACCCGCGCAATCCGGCTGACGCCGCCGGCCGAAGCGGCTAGCCTTGCGGCGATTCCCGCCGCCGTCCCAGAGAACCCCGGAGCCCCGATGTCCCGTTCCCACACCACCAGCCGCCTGCGCCTTGGCGTGAACGTCGATCATGTGGCCACCCTGCGCAACGCCCGCGGGTCCGCCTATCCCGACCCGGTGCGCGCGGCCCTTCTGGCGCAGGATGCCGGGGCCGACGGCATCACCGCCCATCTGCGCGAGGACCGCCGCCACATCCGCGACGCCGACATCGAAAACCTGATGGCCGCCATCGCCGTGCCGCTGAACTTCGAGATGGCGGCGACGGCGGAAATGCAGGCCATCGCGCTGCGCCACCGGCCCCATGCCGTCTGCCTCGTCCCCGAAAAGCGCGAGGAACGCACGACCGAGGGCGGGCTCGACGTGGCGGGCGACGAATCGCGGCTGGCCGGGTTCATCGCGCCGCTGCGCGCGGCGGGCGCGCGGGTGTCGCTGTTCATCGGCCACGACACCGCGCAGATCGAGGCCGCGGCGCGGGTGGGCGCGGCGGTGGTCGAACTGCACACCGGCACCTATTGCGACCTGCATGCCGAAGGCCGCATCGCCGAACGCGACGACGAACTGCGCCTGCTGATGCTGGGCGCCGCCTATGCCCATTCCCTCGGGCTGGAGGTGCATGCCGGGCACGGGCTGACCTTCGACACCGTGGGCCCCATCGCCGCCATACCCGAGGTGATGGAGCTGAACATCGGCCATTTCCTCATCTCCGAGGCGGTGTTCATGGGCCTCGGCCCCGCCATCGCGGAAATGCGCCGGCTGATGGATGCGGCGCGGGCCTAGGCGATGATCCTCGGCATCGGTACGGATCTGGCGAACATCGACCGCATCGCCGCGACGCTCGACCGTTTCGGCGACCGTTTTCGCGAACGGGTGTTCACGCCCGAGGAACGCCGCAAGGCCGAACGCCGCCGCGACAAGGCCGGCACCTATGCGAAACGGTGGGCGGCGAAAGAGGCCTGTTCCAAGGCGCTCGGCACCGGGTTGCGGATGGGCATTTCGTGGAAGGACATGGCGGTGGCGAACCTGCGCACCGGCCAGCCGGTGATGCATCTGACCGGATGGGCCGCCGAACGGCTGGCCGCGATGACGCCCCCGGGGCACGAGGCGGTGGTGCATGTGTCGCTGACCGACGATCACCCCTGGGCGCAGGCCTTCGTGGTGATCGAGGCCCGCCCCCTTTCCGCCGCCCCGCGGGAAACTTGACTCCCCCCGCCGGGGCGCGCACATAGCCCCGACCGTCCAGCAAAGGAAGCATCATGGCCCGCGCGAAGAAAAGCCAAAGCGGCATCGTCGAGACGATCAAGACCATCGTCTATGCGCTGCTGATCGCGGGCATCTTCCGCACGCTGTTCTTCCAGCCGTTCTGGATCCCCTCGGGGTCGATGAAGGAAACGCTGCTGATCGGGGACTTCCTGTTCGTCAACAAGATGGCCTATGGCTATTCGCGCTATTCCTGCCCCTTCGGCATCTGCCCGATCACCGGGCGTCTCTTCGCGTCCGAACCCGAACGCGGCGATGTGGTGGTGTTCCGCCACCCGGTGAACGGGTCGGATTTCATCAAGCGCCTGATCGGCCTGCCGGGCGACACGGTGCAGATGAAGGACGGCATCCTTTATATCAACGGGCAGATGGCGCCGCAGGAACCCGCGGGCGTGTTCGAAGAGGTGTTCGAACGTCAGGGCCCGATGGGCCAGACCCCGGCCTGCGCCAACAGCCCCGTGGGCATGGGCGGCATCTGCCAGAAGGACCGCGCGGTCGAGACCCTGCCGGGCGGGCGCCAGCATGTGGTGCTGAACATCGCGGATAGCGGTTTCGGCGACAATACGCCCGTGTTCACGGTGCCGGAGGGGCATTATTTCTTCATGGGCGACAATCGCGACAACAGTCAGGACAGCCGCTATCCCCGCACCGTGCAGGGCGTGGGCTTCGTGCCCGCGGAAAATCTGATCGGCCGCGCCGACCGGGTGATCTTTTCCGCCGCCGGCCGCTCCATGCTGTATTTCTGGACCTGGCGGGGCGACCGCTTCTTCAAGGCCATCGAGTGAAGCTGTCGGCGGAACACCGGGCCTTCGCGGCGCGTCTGGGGCACGACTTCCGCCGGCCCGAGCTTCTGGTGCGCGCGCTGACCCATGCCTCCATCGCCTCGCCCACAAGGCCCGACAACCAGCGGCTGGAATTCCTGGGCGACCGCGTTCTGGGCCTGGTGATGGCCGAAGCCCTGCTGATGGCCGACCGCGCCGCGACCGAGGGCCAGCTGGCCCCCCGCTTCAACGCGCTGGTGCGCAAGGAAACCTGCGCCGAGGTCGCGCGCGATCTGGGTCTGGGCGAGGTGCTGCGCCTCGGCCGGTCGGAAATGCTGACCGGCGGGCGGCGCAAAGAGGCGCTTCTGGGCGACGCGATGGAAGCCGTGATCGCCGCCGTCTATCGCGACGCGGGGTTCGAGGCCGCGCGCGCCGTGGTGCTGACCCTCTGGGGCGACCGGGTGCGCCGCGTCAAGGCCGATGCGCGCGACCCCAAGACCGCCTTGCAGGAATGGGCACAGGCCCGCGGCCTGCCGCCCCCCGCCTATACCGAAATCGCCCGCGACGGCCCGGCGCATCAGCCGCTGTTCACCATCGCGGTGCAACTGACCACCGGCGAGACCGAACAGGCGCAGGCCGGATCGAAACGCGCCGCCGAACAGGCGGCAGCCCGGGCATTGCTGACCCGGATGGAGAAACCGCATGACTGACACCCCCACCCGCGCCGGTTTCGTCGCCCTGATCGGTGAACCCAACGCCGGGAAATCCACCCTGCTGAACCGCATGGTGGGGGCCAAGGTATCCATCGTCACCCACAAGGTGCAGACCACCCGCGCCCGCATCCGCGGCGTCTGCATGGCCGGGCAGGCGCAGATCGTGTTCGTGGACACGCCGGGCCTGTTCCGCCCGCGCCGCAGGCTCGACCGCGCGATGGTGGCCGCGGCCTGGGGGGGCGCGGCGGATGCCGACATCGTGGTCCTGCTGGTCGAGGCGCACCGCGGCCTGACCGAGGGCGTGCAGGCGATCATCGACCGGCTGAAGGACCAGATGCCGCAGGGCCGGCCCGTCGCGCTCGCCATCAACAAGATCGACCGGGTGAAGGCCGAAACCCTGCTGGCGCTGGCCGAAGAGATGAACGCCGCCTTCCCCTTCGTGCGCACTTTCATGATTTCCGCCGAAAAGGGCTATGGGGTGGACGACCTGCGCGACTGGCTGGCGGGCGAACTGCCCGAGGGCCCCTGGTATTACCCCGAGGACCAGATCGCCGACCTGCCGATGCGCATGATCGCCGCCGAAATCACGCGCGAGAAACTGACCCTGCGCCTGCACGAGGAACTGCCCTACCAGCTGACGGTGGAAACCGAAAAGTGGGAAGAACGCCCCGACGGATCGGCCCGCATCGACCAGATCGTCTATGTCGCCCGCGACGGCCACAAGGGCATCCTTCTGGGCAAGGGGGGCGAGACGATCAAGGCCGTCTCCATCGCCGCCCGCGCCGAAATCGCGGCCTTCCTCGACCGGCCGGTGCATCTGTTCCTTCAGGTCAAGGTCCGTCCCAACTGGCTGGACGAGGCAGAGCGGTATTCGGAAATGGGGCTCGATTTCAAGGATGGCGACTGACCCGGCCCACTCCCGGCCCCCCGGGGGTACCCGGCGATGACGGCGCGGCTGACCGCCGATTTCTGGGTGCGCGCCTATCTGGCGCGGCTGCGGCTGGCCGATATTCCGGCCTATGTCACCGCCAGGGGCGATGCCACCGCCGGGACGGTGCTGGTGAAATGCGCGACCCTCGATGGCCGGGCGCAGGCGTTCCAGCGCAGCTATGACCTGACGACCGGCGCGCGGGTCTGGGTCGCGCTGGCCGAGGGCGCCGAGGCGGAGGTGGACGCCGCCATCGCCCGCCAGCGCGCCCGCGACCCCGACCTCTGGGTGATCGAGGTCGAGGACCGCGCCGGGCGCACCCTGCTGGACGAACCCGGCCTGTCGGACTGACCCCTTGCGCCCGCCGCCCTTGGGCCGATACTCGGCGCCATGGAATGGCAGGGCGAAGGGTTGCTTCTGTCCATGCGCCCGCATGGCGAAAGCAGCGCGATCATCGAGGTGCTGACGGCCGGTCAGGGCCGCCATGCCGGCGTCGTGCGCGGCGGCGCGGGGCGGCGGATGGCGGCGCATCTCATGCCGGGGAACATGCTGTCCCTGACCTGGCGCGCGCGGCTGGACGACCAGTTGGGCGCCTTCACGGTGGAACCCCTGCGCGCCCGCGCCGCCATGCTGATGCAGGACCCCCGCGCGCTGGCGGCGCTGTCGGCCACCTGCGCCCTGATCGCCCGCGCCCTGCCCGAACGCGAACCGCATCCGGGGCTTTATGCCGCGACGCTCGCGCTGCTGGACGCGCTGGAAACCGTGCCGGACTGGCCGGTGCTGTATCTGCACTGGGAACTGCGGCTGCTGGCCGACATCGGCTTCGGCCTCGATCTGGCGCAATGCGCGGTATCGGGGGCGAACGATGGCCTCGCCTATGTCAGCCCGCGCACGGGGCGGGCGGTGACGGCCTCTGCCGCCGGGGACTGGGCCGACCGGCTGTTGCCCCTGCCCGCCTGCCTTCTGCGCCCCGGCCCCCCGACGCCGCTGGAACTGGCGCAGGGGTTCCGGCTGACGGGCCATTTCCTGACCCGCGCCCTTGCCCCCGACCCCGACGCGCGCCCCCTGCCAGAGGCGCGCACACGGCTGGCGGGGCTGATCGGCTGATCACTCCAGCAGGCGGCGCGCGATCACCTGCGCCTGGATCTCGCCCGCGCCCTCGAAGATGTTGAGGATGCGCGCGTCGCACAGGATGCGGCTGATCTGGTATTCCAGCGCGAAACCGTTGCCGCCGTGGATCTGCAACGCATTGTCCGCCGCCGCCCAGGCCACGCGGGCACCCAGCAGCTTGGCCATCCCGGCCTCCAGATCGCAGCGCTTGTCGTGGTCCTTCTGCCAGGCGCTGAAATAGGTCAGCTGCCGGGCGATCATGATTTCCACCGCCATCATCGCCAGCTTGTCGGCCACGCGCGGGAAGGCGATCAGCGCCTTGCCGAACTGCTTGCGGTCCTCGGCATATTGCATGCCGACCTCCAGCGCGTTCTGCGCCACCCCGATCGCGCGCGCCGCGGTCTGGATGCGGGCGGATTCGAAGGTCTGCATCAGCTGCTTGAAGCCCTGCCCCTCGACCCCGCCCAGAAGGTTTTCGCCCTTCACGCGGAAATCGTCGAAGTTGACGGTGTATTCCTTCATCCCGCGATAGCCGAGCACCTCGATCTCGCCGCCCGAAAGGCCGGGGTCGACGAAGGGCGTTTCGGCGGTGCCGGGGGTCTTTTCGGCAAGGAACATCGACAGGCCGCGATAGTCGTTCGTGCCCTCGACGCTGCGGGCCAGAACGGTCATCACATGGGTGCGGGCGGCATGGGTGATCCATGTCTTGTTGCCGGTGATCACCCAGTCCTCGCCATCCTTGCGCGCGCGGGTGCGCAGGGACCCGAGGTCGGACCCGGTGTTGGGTTCGGTGAACACGGCGGTCGACAGGATCTCGCCCGAGGCCAGCCCCGGCAGCCATTTCGCCTTCTGGTCGTCCGTACCGCCGCACAGGATCAGTTCGGCCGCGATTTCCGACCGGGTGCCGAGGCTGCCGACCCCGATATAGCCGCGCGACAGTTCTTCCGTGACCACCACCATCGACGCCTTCGACAGGCCGAGCCCGCCGAGGTTTTCCGGGATCGTCAGCCCGAACACGCCAAGGTCGGCGAGTTCGCGGATGATCTCCATCGGGATCAGGTCGTCCTTCAGGTGCCATTCATGCGCGAAGGGCGCGACCCGTTCGTCGGCAAAGCGGCGGAACTGGTCGCGGATCATCTCCAGATCCTCGTCGAGCCCGCTTGCCCCGAAGGTCGCCCGCCCGTGGTTTTCGCGCATCAGCGCCACCAGCCGCGCGCGGGCGGGGGCGGAATTGCCGGTCATCAGCGCCGTGACCTCGGGCGTGGCGAAGGCGGCCATGTCGGCGGCGGTCAGGCCCAGATCGGCGGGGCGCAGGATCTCGCCCTGGCTCATCGGGATGCCGCCGGCGATCTGCGCCAGATATTCGGCGCAACCGATCTGCAGGATCAGCGCCTCCATCTCTCCGAAGGTACCGGTCTCTTGCAGCCGCCCGGCCCAGGCCTGCATCTGGCGCAGGGATTCGACATAAGTGGCCAGCCACGCCAGCCCATGCGCCGCGCGCTGTTCGCGTTCCAGCGCCGCCGCACTGACCCGGCCATCGACCGTCACCATCGACCGCAGCCGTTCGGTCGCCGCCGCCTGCAACGCCACCGCGGGCGCCACGACCGCCG
Organism: Ruixingdingia sedimenti; assembly: GCF_031432425.1. Taxonomy (NCBI): domain Bacteria; kingdom Pseudomonadati; phylum Pseudomonadota; class Alphaproteobacteria; order Rhodobacterales; family Paracoccaceae; genus Ruixingdingia; species Ruixingdingia sedimenti. The sequence goes on from NZ_JAVKPH010000010.1 coordinate 112,856, forward strand.
CGACAAGACCCGTCAGATCATCGAGCCGGGGCGACACCACCGCATGGGCCAGACCGTCCTGAGGCATGGGAAAACTCCTTGATCCATTCGCGCCCGCAATAGGACCTTCGCGAACGCAGCACAACAATAATCCGCCAAGGCCCACCCTGCCGCACGAATCTGTCGCCCTATACCCCGGAAATGAAAAAGGGGCAGGAAACCCCGCCCCCCGTGCTTCATCTTGCCCCAAATACTCCGGGGGCGCCGGATGGTGCGCCACTGGTTTGAGAACCAGCCGGCGCGGGGCTGGCCCCCGGCGCTACCCGGGACACCGGCACAGACCTCAGCCGATCGCCGCCGCCTTCACGTCGTCGTCGATATGCGCGACATACTGGCCGAAGTTGTTGGCGAACATCTCCACCAGCTTCGCCGCCTGCGCGTCATAGGCCGCCGGATCCGCCCAGGTGCCGCGCGGGTCCAGCAGCCCGGTGTCCACGCCCGGCACCGCCACCGGCACCTCGAAGCCGAAGTTCGGATCCTTGCGGAACTCGACGCTGTTGAGCGAGCCGTCCAGCGCCGCGGTCAGCAGCGCGCGGGTGGCCTTGATCGGCATCCGCTTGCCGACGCCGTGCTTGCCGCCCGTCCAGCCGGTGTTGACCAGCCAGCACGAGGCGCCGGTATCCTTGATCTTCTGTTGCAGCAGCTTGCCATAGACCTCTGGCCGGCGCGGCATGAAAGGCGCGCCGAAGCAGGTGGAAAAGGTCGGCGTCGGCTCCGTCACGCCGCGTTCCGTGCCCGGGGTTTTCGAGGTGAAGCCGGACAGGAAGTGATACATCGCCTGCGCCGGGGTCAGCCGCGCGATGGGCGGCAGCACGCCGAAGGCGTCGCAGGTCAGCATGATGACGTTCTTCGGATGCCCGCCCATCCCCGTGTCCGAGGCGTTGGAGATGTATTCCAGCGGATAGGCGCAGCGCATGTTCTCGGTCAGGCTCGCGTCCTGGAAATCGAGTTCCAGCGTCTCGGGGTCGTAGACCATGTTCTCGATCACGGTCGCGAAGCGGTGCGTGGTCGCATAGATCTCGGGTTCCGCCTCGGCCGACAGGTTGATGGTCTTGGCATAGCAGCCGCCTTCGAAGTTGAAGGTGCCGTTTTCGGACCAGCCGTGTTCGTCATCGCCGATCAGCACCCGGTTCGGGTCGGCCGACAGCGTGGTCTTGCCGGTGCCCGACAGGCCGAAGAAGATCGCGGCCTCTTCCGGCTTGCCGGGGGCGTGGTTGGCCGAACAGTGCATCGGCATGATGCCCTTTTCCGGCAGCAGGTAGTTCAGCAGCGTGAACACCGATTTCTTGTTTTCGCCCGCATAGGCGGTGTTGCCGATCAGGATCAGCTTGCGGTCGAAGTTCAGCGCGATCACCGTTTCGGTGCGGCAGCCGTGGCGCGCCGGATCGGCCTTGAATTCGGGGCAGTTGATGATCGTCCATTCGGGGACGAAGCTGTCCAGTTCCTCGCGCGCGGGGCGGCGCAGCAGGTGGCGGATGAAGAGGTTGTGCCAGGCGAGTTCCGTCACCAGCCGCACGTCCAGCCGGTGCGCGGGATCGGCGCCGCCGAACAGGTCCTGCACGAAATAGTCGCGGCCCTTCATGTGGGCCGTCATGTCCTCGTAGAGCCGGTCGAACGCCTCGGGCGCCATCGGGGCGTTGTTTTCCCACCAGATGGTGTTTTCCACCGAAGGCGTGCGGACGACGAACTTGTCCTTGGGCGAGCGGCCCGTGAACTGCCCCGTCGAGACCAGGAACGCACCCCCGAGGCCCAGTTCGCCCTCGCCCCGGCGGACGGCCTCTTGCACCAGCGCGGGTTCGATCAGGTTGTAATAGACGTTGCCAAGCCCGTGCAGTCCCTGGTCTTCCAGTTTGCAGGCTGGGTTCACGCGTCCACGGTTCATATGCTCGCTCCCGTCGCCGAAGATAGGCGGTTCGTCAATTCAACTGGCGGCACGGTGCAAATGGGGTGCCGGCCGGTGCCGCGCGGCATCGACAGGCGCGCTATAGCATGCCGGTTCTGCAAAGGAACAGGAAGCTTTTCGGCCGTTAGCGCAATCAGGCATGGTTTAGCGCAATCATGCTCAAAATGTGAGGCATATTAGCAAGTCATTCGGAAAATTCGGCTCTGCTGGACTCGGGCTGCGAGGGTGATTCGCAGTTATCGGTTGATTTCGGGGGCCAGAGCACGGAAGATGTGGCAAAAATCAGGCATTCAGAGCAGTATCAGTAAAGGCAGACCCACCATGTCGAGGATCGCCCTTGTGGACGACGACAGGAACATCCTGACGTCAGTTGCCATGACACTCGAGGCCGAAGGCTTCGAAGTCGAGACATACAACGATGGCCAGTCGGCGCTTGACGCCTTCAACCGCCGCCTGCCGGACATGGCGGTGCTGGACATCAAGATGCCCCGCATGGACGGGATGGACCTGTTGCAGCGGCTGCGCCAGAAGACGTCGATGCCGGTGATCTTCCTCACCTCCAAGGATGACGAGATCGACGAGGTTCTGGGCCTGCGCATGGGCGCGGACGATTACGTGAAAAAGCCCTTCTCGCAGCGGCTTCTGGTGGAACGCATCCGCGCGCTGCTGCGCCGGCAGGAGGCGATTTCCTCGGGCGAGATGCCGGCGACCGAGGAAAACAAGGTGATGGAACGCGGCCATCTGAAGATGGATCCGCTGCGCCATGCCGTGACCTGGAAGGGCCAGGATGTCGCGCTGACGGTGACGGAATTCCTGCTGTTGCAGGCGCTGGCGCAGCGGCCCGGGTTCGTGAAAAGCCGCGACCAGCTGATGGACGTGGCCTATGACGATCAGGTCTATGTCGACGACCGCACCATCGACAGCCATATCAAGCGCCTGCGCAAGAAGATGCGCGCGGTGGATGCCGATTTCTCTGCCATCGAAACGCTTTACGGCATCGGCTACCGCTACAACGAGGAATGATGCTCGCCTCGCGCCTCCGTCCGGGTTCCGCCACGGCAGAGCCCCCCCCAAGGCCCCGCCATGCCGAGGTCCTGCTGGGCGAGGATTGGGTGGGCCCCGAGGGGTCCACCGATCCCGCGATGCAGGCAGGCCGCCGGTCGCGCGGGCTGATCGCGCTCAACCGCTCGCCGCTGGCGCGCAAGATCATCGTGTTCAACCTGCTCGCGCTGATCGTGATGGTGGCGGGGGTGCTGTTCTTCAACCCGTTCCGCGACAGCCTGGTGCAGCAGCGCGAACGCGGGCTGGTCACGGAAACCCGGCTGATCGCCGAAATCGTCGCGGCGCGGCAGGCGGCAGGCGCCCCCGACCCGCTGACGGGGGTGGAAATCGCCGCGGGGACAGAGGTGTTCCTTTACGACACCGCGGGCCAGCGCACCGCCGCCGCCGTGGGCCAGCCCATGCCCGACCCGCTGGCGGAAAGCGACCCGCCCCGCAGCACCGTGATCACGGACATCCTGAACGCGATCTGGGGCACGATTGCCGCCGTGGTGGCCCCCCCGCCCCCGGTCGCGCAGACCTTCGACGCCGGCGCGCTGACCACGGCGCTGTTGCCCCGCGCGCTGGCGGGGGAAACCGCGGTGCAGGGCGGGCACGACAACGCGGGCAATACGCTGTTCCTGGTCGCCACCCCGGTCATGGGGCCCGAAGGGGTGCAGGGCGTCGTCGCACTGGCCAGTGCGGCAGGTGAAATCGACCGGCTGGTGCGCAACGAACGCGAACAGGTGTTGCAGATGTTCGTGATCGCGCTGCTGGTGTCGATCGGGCTCAGCCTCGTTCTGGCCTCGACCATCGCCAATCCGCTGGCGGATCTGGCGGCGGCGGCGGAACTGGGGCGCGACCGCAACGCGCGCAAGATGGCCCCGGGGCGCATCCGCATTCCCGACCTGACGGCGCGGCCCGACGAAATCGGGCGGCTGTCGGTGGCGCTGCGCGGCATGGTCGCCGCGCTCTACGACCGGATCGATTCGAACGAACAGTTCGCCGCCGATGTCGCGCATGAGATCAAGAACCCGCTCGCCAGCCTGCGGTCCGCCGTGGGCACGCTGCGCATCGCCAAACGCCCCGACCAGCAGCAGAAACTGCTCGACGTGATCGAACACGACGTGCGCCGGCTGGACCGGCTGGTCAGCGACATCTCCAACGCCTCGCGGCTGGACAGTGAGCTTGTGAAAGAAACCGAAGAGCAGTTCAACCTGCTGAAAACCATCGCCAACCTGTCGGAATATCTGGGCCAGCAGGCGACCGAGAAGGGCGTCGACTTCATCACCGACCTGCCGCCGGAACCGATCATGTTCCACGGGCTGGAAGGGCGTCTGGCGCAGGTTTTCGTCAACCTGATCACCAACGCGATTTCCTTCTGCGAGGAAGGCGACGCCGTGCGCGTCTGGGTGCGCCGGCGCGACAACCGGGTGCTGGTGGTGGTCGAGGATACCGGCCCCGGCATCCCCGAACAGGCGCTGACCAAGATCTTCCGCCGCTTCTATTCCGAACGCCCGGCGGGCCAGTTCGGCGAACATTCCGGCCTCGGCCTCGCCATATCCAAGCAGATCGTCGAGGCGCATGGCGGCGTGATCTGGGCCGAAAACATCCGCCCCACAGAGGATGACGTGACCTCGGAACCGCTCGGCGCGCGGTTCGTGGTCGGCCTGCCGTTGTGAACGCGGTGCTGCATGCCACCTGCGTGGCCTTCGACGGGCGCGGGGTGCTGATCCTCGGCCCTTCGGGGTCCGGCAAGTCGGCGCTCGGGCTGCACCTGATGGCGCTTGGCGCGCGGCTGGTGGCCGACGACCGCACGCAGGTAGAGGTGGCGGAGGGCCTTTTCGCCACCGCCCCCCCCGGCCTGCCCCCGCTGATCGAGGCGCGGGGGGTGGGCCTTCTGCGCGCCGATCCCCTGCCCCGCGCCCGGCTGGTGCTGGCGGTCGATCTGGGCGCGCGGGAAACCGAACGCCTGCCGCCCCGGCGCGAATGGATGCATAAGGGCCACGCTCTGCCCCTTGTTCACGGCCCGATGACTGGCCATTTCCCCGCGGCGATCCGACTATATATTCTGTCTGGAAGGCAGGACTGAAACCGATGGACGATCTCGACCCGACGACATTCGCCGCGGCCGCCACGCGCGGCGGCCAGCGGCTGGTGCTGGTCACCGGGCCCTCGGGCGCCGGGCGGTCGACGGCCATCCATGCGCTGGAGGATCTGGGCTGCGAGACGATCGACAACCTGCCCCTGTCGCTGATCCCCCGGCTGCTGGACGGCCCGCCGCTGGAACGGGCCATCGCGCTCGGCATCGACGTGCGCAACCGCGATTTCAGCGCCACCGCCCTGATCGAGCTGATCGACCGGCTGACGCGCGACGAACGGGTCGCGCTGGAGGTGCTGTTCCTCGACTGCCGCGCCGATATCCTGATCCGCCGCTATTCCGAAACGCGCCGCCGCCACCCGCTGTCGCCGGCCGAACCGCCCCAGACCGGAATCCTGGCCGAGGCCGACCTGCTGGCCCCCATCCGGGTGCGGGCCGACATCCTGATCGACACCTCGGACATGACGCCCCATGACCTGCGGGCCGAAATCGCGCGCTGGTTCGGCGCCGCGCCGCATCAGCGGATGGCGGTGTCCGTCCAGTCGTTTTCCTACAAGCGCGGGGTGCCGCGCGGGGTCGACATGATCTTCGACTGCCGCTTCCTGCGGAACCCCTACTGGGATCCGGTGCTGCGCCCCCGCGACGGCCGCGATACCGAGGTTGCCGCCCATATCGCCGCCGACCCGCGCTTCACCCCCTTTTTCAGCCGGCTGTCGGATCTGGTCCAGCTGCTGCTTCCGGGCCATATAGAGGAAGGCAAGACGCATCTGAGCATCGGCTTCGGCTGCACCGGCGGGCAGCACCGGTCGGTCGCGGTGGCCGAAAAGCTGGCCGATACGCTTGCAGCCGCAGGCTGGCAGGTGTCTATACGCCACAGGGAACTGGAACGGCGCGCGGGTGCGGAACCGCGCCCGGAGGTGGGCTGAGCAATGACAGAGCCGGGGATGATCGGCATCGTGATCGTCGCACATGGCGGCCTTGCGCGCGAATACCTCGCCGCGGTCGAACATGTCATGGGCCCGCAGGCGGGCATGCGCGCCATCGCGATCGAGGCCGATCACGACCGGGCCGCCAAACAGGCCGAAATCGCCGCCGCCGCCGATGCCGTCGATACCGGATCGGGCGTGGTGGTGGTGACGGATCTGTTCGGCGGCTCGCCCTCCAACCTGTCGATGCTGGCCTGCGACGCGCGCGACCGGCACATCATGTTCGGCGCCAACCTGCCCATGCTGATCAAGCTCGCCCAATGCCGCGGCCAGCCGCTCGCCACCGCGGTGGAGGCCGCGCTGACCGCCGGCCGCAAATACATTGACGGGCGCGACATGCGCCCCTGACGAACGGATTGCCCATGACCACCCGCCTTCTGCGCATCGTGAACGAAAAGGGGCTGCATGCCCGCGCCTCGGCCAAGTTCGTCGAACAGGTCGAGGCCCATGACGCCAACGCGATGGTGACGCGCGACGGCATGCGGGTGTCGGGCGATTCGATCATGGGCCTGCTGATGCTGGGCGCCGCGCGCGGCAGCACGATCGAGGTGGAAACCTCGGGGCCCCAGGCGGCGGAACTGGCCGAGGCGCTGGAACGCCTCGTCGCCAACCGCTTCGGCGAGGACCAATGACCGACGCCCCCGCCAGCCGGCCCCCCGGGAACAGGCCCTACGACAAACGGCGCCTGTCCTACGCCGGCACCTTCACCAACCCGTGGAAGGCCGGCACGATCCGCAGCATCGAATGGCTGACGGCCAAGCCCAGACTGCTGCACCTGATCCGCCGGTTCGAACGCCGCGGCGCCCCCACCGGCCAGCCCTTCTGGCCGCAGGCGCTGGAGATCATGGGGATCGACATCCTCACCCCCGCCGCAGAGGTCGCCCGCATCCCCGCCACCGGACCGCTGGTGGTCGTCGCCAACCACCCCCACGGGCTGGTCGACGGCATGGTGCTGGCCGAACTCATCGGCCGTGTGCGGCAGGACTACAAGATCCTCACCCGCTCGCTGCTGACCGGGATCCCGGAAATCGCCCAGTTCATGCTGCCCGTCCCCTTCCCGCACGAAGAAAACGCGCGCGCCGAAAGCCTCGCCATGCGCGCCGAATGCATGCGGCTGCTGAAACAGGGGGGCGCGGTGGTGCTGTTTCCTGCCGGCCGCGTCGCCGCATCCGACGGCTGGTGGGGCCCGGCCGTCGAGGGCGAATGGAACCCGTTCACCGCCAAGATGGTGTTCCGGTCGGGCGCCACGGTGCTGCCGATCCGCTTTCCCGGCCAGAACACGCGCGCCTATCAGATCGCCAACCAGTTGGGCGCAACGCTGCGGCAGGGGCTCCTTCTCTACGAGATCCGCGCGGCGCTGAACAAACCGCAACGCCCGGTGATCGGCGCCCCGATCCCGCCCGGCGATCTCGCCCGCTGGCACGACGACCCGCGCGGCTTCCTCGCCTGGCTGCGCGAACATACGCTCGGCCTTCAAGGCTGAGCGCAGCGCTGGTGGAGGTGTCGGGGGCCTCCGGCGGGGATATTTGGGGACAGAAAGTGAAATAGGGCGCGCCCCTGTCCACTTTCTGTCCCCAAATATCCTCAGGGGGTGAATTGGCCGCAGGCCAAGAGGGGGCAGAATGCCCCCTGCCCCGCCCGCCGTCAGCGCGTCGGCACCGGCACCGGCCCGCGGTAGTCGTAGAACCCCCGCTGTGTCTTGCGCCCCAGCCACCCGGCCTCGACATATTTCGTCAGCAACGGGCAGGGCCGGTACTTGGTATCCGCCAGCCCCTCGTGCAGCACGTTCATGATCGCAAGGCAGGTGTCGAGCCCGATGAAATCCGCCAGTTCCAGCGGCCCCATCGGATGGTTCGCGCCGAGCTTCATCGATTCGTCGATCGACTTCACGTTCCCCACGCCTTCGTAGAGCGTATAGACCGCCTCGTTGATCATCGGCATCAGGATGCGGTTGACGATGAAGGCCGGGAAATCCTCGGCGCTGGCCGCGGTCTTGCCGAGCCGCTCGACCACGCCCAGAAGGGTCCGGTAGGTTTCTTCATCCGTCGCGATGCCGCGGATCAGCTCGACCAGCTGCATCACCGGCACCGGGTTCATGAAGTGGAAGCCCATGAACTTTTCCGGCCGGTCGGTGCGGCTGGCCAGCCGCGTGATCGAGATCGAGGAGGTGTTCGAGGTCAGGATCGTATGCGGCTTCAGATGCGGCCGCAGATCCTCGAAGATCGCCTGTTTCACCGTCTCGCGTTCCGTCGCCGCCTCGATGATGAGGTCGAGCGGCCCGAGATCGGTCAGCGTCAGCGTGGTGCGGATGCGCGACAGCGCCGCCGCCTTGTCGGCGTCGGAGATCTTGCCGCGGCTCGCCTGCCGGTCGAGGTTGCGCTCGATCGAGGCCACCGCACCGTCCAGCGCCTCGCGGCTGATGTCGGCCATCAGCACCTCGTAGCCCGCCAGCGCAAAGACATGGGCGATGCCGCTGCCCATCTGCCCCGCCCCCACGATGCCGACCGTCCGGATATCCATCATCGCCTCCGCCTTCGCTGCCGCCCGACCATACGCACCGCCCACGCCCCGGCGCAAGACCAAGCGGCGGGGCCGGGATCGGTCGAATTGGCGCTTTAGGGGAATCGCAACCATTGGGGCGCGAATCTGTCGGCGGGTGAATCGAAAACTGGGTGGGTGACATGGCCTATGAACATCCGGGCGCGGGTGCGCTCGACTATTTTCCATGCCGTTACGCGGCGTCGCGGCTGGTGTTCCGGGGGCCGCGGGCGCGGCTGGACCGGCCCTATGCGGTGGCGCTCGGCGGGATCGAGACCTATGGCAAGTTCATCGCCGATCCCTGGCCCGCGCGGCTGGCGCGGGCGACGGGGCGGGCGGTGGTGAACCTCGGCTGCGTGAACGCGGGGCTCGACAGTTATCTGGCGGATCCCGACCTGACCGCGATCGCGGCGCGCGCGGATCTGCGGGTGGTGCAGGTGCTCGGCGCGCAGAACCTGACCAACCGCTATTACGCGGTGCATCCGCGCCGCAACGACCGCTTCCTGCGCGCGACGCCGCAGTTGCAGCGGCTGTTCCCGGATGTGGATTTCACCGAATTCACGTTCACCCGGCACCTGTTGGGGGCGCTGGCGCGGCGCGGGCCGGAACGGTTTCCCGCGGTGGTGCGGGAACTGCGCCGATGCTGGGCCGAAAGGATGGAGGCGCTGTTCGACCGTATCGGCGGGCCGACGATCCTGCTCTGGATCGGCGAGACCGCGCCGCCCCCGCCCACCGCCGCCCCGCGCATCGACCGCGACCCGCCGCTGGTCGATGCGGCGATGCTCGCGGCTGCCGCCCGCCGGGCGGAAAGCCTCGTCCAGGTGCTGACCGGCCCCACGGATCCCGGCCCCGCCGGCAAGGTTTTCGCCCCGCTGGAGGAAGCCGCCGCACGCGTCCTGCCCGGCCCCGAGGTCCATGCCGCCATCGCCGCCGCGCTGGCGGGCCGGGTGGGGCGGTGAGAGTGTCCGCTTCCGGCGAAGCCCCGCGGTACTGCGGTACTGCGGTACCGCGAAGCAGTCCTCCCGTTTTTCCTCGTTGTCCAAGGGGGGAGGATGCCTTCTCCCCCCTCCCGGCCCCTCCTCCCCCCTGAGGATACTTCCGTCAGAGTGAGTGAACGGCAGACGGGGTTTCCCGGGCTTCGGGGACGGCAGACGAGGACTTCGGGGGTCGCCAGAGGCGCCTGCGATGGAGGCGCGGCGGTTTCACTTTCTGTCCCCAAATATCCCCGCGCGGCGCGCTCCCGTCCCTGCGGCCGGGCCGGCCAGCGGGCGTTGCGCGCCGAT
>NZ_JAVKPH010000100.1:0-1722 GCF_031432425.1 Ruixingdingia sedimenti
GCTTGCCAGTCGGCGCGGCCTTCCACGTCATGGCGGGGTCGAACCAGATCGTCAGAGAGCCGCGGCGCTTGAGCGCTGGGTTATAGGCGGGCCAGTTCCTGGTCTTGTAGATCGGGGGTGTCGGTCTGCTCATGCAGTCAAGCTACCACGCTGGATTCACGAGATGAATCCCTCACGCGATTTGTGCAACAGAGCCCCGCGAAGGGCTCGATCTGGACCGTTCGACGCTCGCAGATTGGGTTGGCAAATCCACTGCTTTGCTGGAGCCCTTGGCCGATGCCATCGGACGACATGTCCTGTCGGCTGAGGCGATTTTTGCCGACGACACACCGATCAGCATGCTGGCGCCCGGCACCGGCAAGACCCAGACCGCAAGGCTCTGGACCTATGCGCGCGACGAACGCCCCTGGGGTGGCACGGCACCGCCAGCGGCTTGGTATAGGTTCTCCGGCGACCGCAAAGGCCAGCACCCCAGGGATCATCTTGCCCGCTACCGCGGCTGGATGCATGCCGACGGCTATGCCGGGTTCGAGGACCTCTACCGCTCCGGCGCCATCCGCGAGGTCGCCTGCATGGCCCATGTCCGGCGCAAGTTCGTCGATATCCACCGATCACAGGGCTCCCCCATCGCCGAAGAGACCATCGGCCGGATCGCGCAACTCTATGCCGTCGAGAAAGAGGTCAGAGGCTCCCCGCCAGATCGCCGCACAGAACTCCGCCGCGCCCATGCCGCCCCGATCTTCGACGATCTGGAACGATGGCTGGCCATGCAACTCACCACGATCTCAGGCAAATCCCCGCTGGCCGGAGCGATCCGCTATGCCCTGACCCGCATGGAACGCCTGCGCCCATACCTCGACCACGGCATTCTTGAGTTGGATAACAACGCGGCCGAACGCGGAATGCGTGCTGTCGCCCTGGGGCGGAAGAACTACCTCTTCGTCGGATCCGAAGCAGGCGGCAAGGCGGCCGCCATCGCCTACACCCTGATCGAAACGGCCAAGCTCAACGCCGTCGATCCCCACGCCTGGCTCGCCGACACCCTCGCCCGCATCCCAGACTACAAGATCACCAAAGTCGATGACCTGCTTCCCTGGCACTCGAACGGATAGCGGTCAGACCGGACGGTTACCCCTCGGGGCTGGATCTTCGCGTTGTTCGCCTTGCTGGTTCAGGGGCGGTAGCGGGGCAGGGAACTCAGGTTTCCCTCCAAGCTGAAGCAAACACTCAGGAAAGTCCAGAAACACCAAGACCTGGGGCGAAGGCCCCAGAAGGAGGACTCATGTCCGTGCGTATTCAGTATGCCTATCTCAAGCAGCAGTGCTGGCTGTATCGGCGGAACTATCCCAAGGACCTGCAGGGGGTGTTGGGGCAGGCGCTGAAGCAGTCGTTGAAGACGGGGGATGCCCGGGTGGCCAAGGCGCGGGCAACCCCCGGATCAGACGCGCCAAGGCCTCAGGATCATACCCACCACTGATCCGCATCCGATGCCCACCCGCCAGTTCGATCTCGATGCAACTGTCGGGGACAGGCGCTGCAGCAGGCGCCCTTGCCTCCGCGACGATCTCCACCGGCAGAAAGCGCAAACCAGCTTCCTCTGATCCCGCTCCGGGCTTGGGCCTATACTTGGGATCGCGCAGCCATTTGAACCGCGCCGGGTTTGCCGGAGGCTCCAACTCTTGAGTAGGATGGAGCATCATGAGCAAGACGACGAACAAGTTT
>NZ_JAVKPH010000101.1:0-1668 GCF_031432425.1 Ruixingdingia sedimenti
GGATGCGGGGTTTTCCCTTGGGGTAACGGGACGGCCAGATGTTCTCGGGCTTCTGGCCGATGAAATCGGCGATGATCCTCTGCGCCTTGTAGCTGGTGCGGTTCTTCACCTGGCGAAAGACGTTCGGATTGAGGCCGTTCCGCCGGGCAAGCTCGGTGAGGGTCATGCCGTTGCGATGGAGTTCGGCCACCACAGCGGGCCAGTCCATCACGGCGTCCTGTTTCGTCATCGGGGTTCCTCCGACAGGGGGCGGGTGCCGCAAACACCCGCCTTTTGTTGGCAACTTTGGTTCAACAGCAGTCGGTGCAAACCGTCTGCCTAGGCACAGGGATATAGACTTTAATCGACAACATCAAGATTAAAGTCGATAGTGGTGGGGCGTGGCTGAAACCGCACGAACTGATATGCTGCTCTTTCGGCAGAATCTTGGTCTGCGCATCGAGCAGTGCGTTAAGATTATTGGAAAAAAATCAGATGCCGCTGCGATCGCTGGGGTAACTGCTGAACAGCTCAACAAGTGGATCAACGGTTCCGTTAAGGTACCCGTTGAGGCGCTTCGCCTTCTCGCAGAGGCGGCAAGTAGCGACTTTAGTTGGCTTGCGACGGGTGAGGGATTTCCAGATCATCCGCGCCCCCTTCAGATCAGGCGCGCAGGGTTGGCATCGGTGTCGGCTCGCGATCAGCCGGATTTCATCCGGCTCCCATTCTACCGTGACGTCAGCGCCTCGGCAGGGCCAGGTGCACTCGCCGTGTCCGAGCAGTCCGACAGCGTAATCGCCTTTGCCCGCAGCTTTCTACGCGATCATGGGGCTGTCCCCGAGCGTTGCTCGATTATCCGGGCCCGAGGCGACAGCATGTCGCCCACGATCCCGGATGCTTCGCTGCTGATCGTCGATCACAGCCAGACCGAGATCGCCAACGGCTGTATCATGGTGCTCGATGTCGATGGGGATCTGCTCGTCAAACGGGTACACCGTCGCCTGAACGGCATGATCGATCTCGTCTCCGACAATCCGACCTATCCCCCCGAGACCCTTCCGCCTGCCGCCCTTCAGCAACTGCGTGTGATTGGCAGGGTGGTATACTTTTGCAGGACGCCATGAGTTGCCACCCCCGTGAGGATCAGCGAAAATGCCAATCTGCCTGCGCTGCAAGTCGGAAACCTACGTAATCAATCCGAGCATCGGCTTGTGCATGAGCTGCCAGCAGGCCCTCGGTCTTGATGATCCCGAGGAGGCCATTGAGGACCCCGACATGCTCCGGGAGAGAAAGGTGGCAGAAGCAGCTCACATCATCCTGACCACAGAGACTGCGCACAACCTGCCGGTAGCCGAGCGACTGGACATTGTGACAGCTGAGGTCGTCATCGGGATGCACCTGTTCAAGGACATCGCCAGCGCATGGCGCGACACCTTCGGGGGGCGCAGCAACGTAATGCAGGAAGGGCTTCGCAGCGCACGGAAAACGGCACTCAATGAACTGCGTCTGGAAGCCCATGCTCTCGGTGCCAGCGCGGTGGTCGGGGTAGACTTGGACTATTCCGAAATCAGCGGTGGTGGCAAAAGTATGCTGTTCCTGGTGGCCAGCGGAAGGGACTATCCTAAATTTTGTGCGCTGACGTGGTAACTGCTCTCAGAGGAGACCCACGTATGAGCATCGACAAAGACC
>NZ_JAVKPH010000102.1:0-1581 GCF_031432425.1 Ruixingdingia sedimenti
GTCGGTCTGCTCATGCCACCCAGCTACCATGCTGGATTCACGAGATGAATCCCTCACAGGATTTGTGCAACAGAGCCACCCGGCGGGGCAGCATCGCCGCGATCCGAATGCCCGGCCCGACGACAACACCAAGCAGCCGGGCGGAACCACGCCCACGCCAGCCTTCGGAGATCGCGACATGCGCCAGAAAATGCCCCCCGCCCGGATCCACGACCAGACACCGACCCGCGGCGCGGGCGGAGAGCTGCACCAGACCGCAGAGGGCGGCGAGGCGCTGACCACCGCACAGGGCGCGCCGGTTTCGGATGACCAGAACATGCTGCGCGCCGGCCCGCGCGGCCCCGCGCTGATGGAGGATCATCTTTTCCGCGAAAAGATCTTCCATTTCGACCACGAACGCATCCCCGAACGGGTGGTCCATGCCCGCGGCTACGGCGCGCACGGGTTTTTCGAAACCTATGAATCGCTCGCCCGCTATACCCGCGCCGACATCTTCCAGCGCGCGGGAGAGATCACGCCCGCCTTCGTGCGCTTTTCCACCGTGGTGGGATCGAAAGGGTCGTTCGACCTTGCCCGCGACGTGCGCGGCTTTGCGGTGAAGCTTTACACCAAGGAGGGCAACTGGGACATCGTGGGCAACAACATCCCGGTGTTCTTCATCCAGGATGCGATCAAGTTCCCCGACCTCGTGCATTCGATCAAGGACGAACCCGACCGGGGTTTTCCGCAGGCCACCGCCGCGCATGACAACTTCTGGGATTTCATCTCGCTGACGCCGGAATCGCTGCACATGATCATGTGGGCCATGTCCGACCGGGCGATCCCGCGGTCCTTCCGGTTCATGCAGGGCTTCGGCGTCCATACCTTCCGCCTGCTGGACGAAAACGACAGGTCCACCTTCGTCAAGTTCATCTGGAAGCCCAGGCTGGGCATGCAGTCGGTGATGTGGAACGAGGCGGTCAAGATCAACGGCGCCGACCCCGATTTCCACCGCCGCGACCTGTGGAATGCGATCCAGGCGGGGAATTTCCCGGAATGGGAACTCAACCTGCAACTCTTCGATCAGGACTTCGCCGACCGTTTCGATTTCGACGTGCTGGACCCGACCAAGCTGATCCCCGAAGAACTGCTGCCGCCGATCCCCGTGGGCCGGCTGGTGCTGGACCGGATGCCCGACAATTTCTTCGCCGAGACGGAACAGGTCGCCTTCATGACCCAGAACCTGCCGCCGGGGATCGACTTTTCCGACGATCCGCTGTTGCAGGGGCGGAATTTCAGCTACCTCGACACGCAGTTGAAAAGGCTGGGCAGCACGAATTTCACCCATCTGCCGATCAACGCGCCGAAATGCCCCTTCGCGCATTTCCAGCAGGACGGCCATATGGCGATGCGCAACCCCAAGGGCCGTGCGAACTATCAGCCGAATTCCTGGGGCGAGGGCCCGCGCGAGGATCCCGTCCGCGGTTTCCGCGGCTCTGTTGCACAAATCGGCTGCTGATCGGACTTCCCCTTTCCCCGGACAGATTTATCCTGCGACCTCTGTGATGGGCGTGCCGAGCGCGGTGAAGCCGTTGAGCACGG
>NZ_JAVKPH010000103.1:0-1532 GCF_031432425.1 Ruixingdingia sedimenti
CGGGGTGGAGCAGCCCGGTAGCTCGTCAGGCTCATAACCTGAAGGCCGCAGGTTCAAATCCTGCCCCCGCAACCAAATCTATCAAAGAATACAGCTTCTTAAGAGCCTCCCGAACGGGAGGCTTCTTGCGTTCCAAGTCCGTGTCAACACTGTGTCAACAGAACCACGACGCCGCGTGTCAACGGATGGCGCCGACTCGCGTCGCACTCTCCGCTTGATCGGGGCGACCCCGGGAACGTGACGGCGCTTGCACGCGCGGTGTCGCTGCGCTTGGATAGGAGCAATTCCCGAAAGGCCCGAATTGCCCATGCCGATCTACGAGTTTGCCAGCGAAGAAATCCGTCCCCTCAGCAAGACTACGTTCGGTCTGATGCAGTTGCAGGAGCGGCGCGATCTGCAGCGGCTGCTGCGGGCGAACATCGCCGTGGTCGCACCCGACACGCTGGTGATCGCGGAGGAGTTCGGGGACTGGGACGAGTCGCGCCGGCGCATCGATCTCCTCGGCATCGACCGCGATGCCAACCTCGTGGTGATCGAACTGAAGCGGACCGAGGACGGCGGCCACATGGAACTGCAGGCCCTTCGCTACGCCGCGATGGTCTCGACCATGACCTTCGACCAGGCCGCCGATGTGTTCGCTCGCTATCTCACGCAGATCGGCAAGGCCGACACGGATGCGCGGGCCGAGCTGCTCGACTTCCTCGGGTGGGACGAGCCCGACGAGGATGCCTTCGCGCAGGACGTCCGCATCGTCCTGGCCTCGGCCGAGTTCAGCCGCGAGCTTACGACATCGGTTCTCTGGTTGATCGAGCGTGGCATCGACATCCGATGCGTGCGTCTCCAGCCCTACGGCCTTGATGGTCGTGTCCTCGTTGATGTCCAGCAGATCATCCCGCTTCCGGAGGTCGCGGAATACCAGGTCCGCGTCACCGAGAAGAAGCGCAAGGAGCGCGAGGCGCGCACGGACACGCGAGACTGGACCAGCTACGACGTCACCCTCGGCGGGCGCCAACTGACGGGCCTGCGGAAGCGACACGCGATCTATCAGGTGTTCCGCCACCTCGTGGAGAGCGGGATCGCACCGGAGGAGGTCGCCAAGCATTGTGGCCCGCGGGCCAATCGGGCCCTCGTGTCCGTGGAGGGCGAGGTGGTGGCTGAGGACTTCCATCGCTTGGCGAAGGAGGCCCGAGCAAGGGAGGGACGGAATTTCGATCCAGGCCGCTACTTCTGCGGTGATGACGAACTCCTACACTTCGAAGGACGCACCTACGCCTTTCTGAACCAGTGGGGTGGCAGGGCGTTTGACGAGGCCATGGTCAATTTGCGTGACGCGTTTCCTGACAAAGAGATCGCGTTCGCACCCTCGGAATAGCGGTCGGTCCCGACTTGCAATCGTAGCCGACAAGAGCGTGATGGATCAGGACGTTCTGCCGGAGCCCATCATGCCCAAGACCAGAGACTGTGCCGAATTTTGTGCCTGACGCGTTGTGTTAGGCCATTGGGAAGCGGTCTTCGAACATGATGGCGAGCTG
>NZ_JAVKPH010000104.1:0-1482 GCF_031432425.1 Ruixingdingia sedimenti
GCTTGCCAGTCGGCGCGGCCTTCCACGTCATGGCGGGGTCGAACCAGATCGTCAGAGAGCCGCGGCGCTTGAGCGCTTGGTTATAGGCGGGCCAGTTCCTGGTCTTGTAGATCGGGGGTGTCGGTCTGCTCATGCAGTCAAGCTACCACGCTGGATTCACGAGATGAATCCCTCACGCGATTTGTGCAACAGAGCCAATCCTACCGTCAAGCAGCGAAGATGTTGCCGCTACCAGCTCCGAAGCCCTTCTGCCCGCATGGTAGTTTCGGAAGGCAGGCAGAACTTCGTCTCTGAATTTTCGCCGGGGGTCGTTCGAACATTTGTCTTCGAGAATTGTCGCGCGGACGACCGTTTCACCTTTTTCGTCCAGTTCGATTATGAGCCCGTCAAGACCCTGTGTCGTCGCGCTGATGTGCGGGTCTCTCATGAGGACGTTGGCGGCAGCATCCTGTCGGGCGGCGATCCAGGAGATCGCCTCGAAGATCAGACCGTCGCGATGCCATCGGTGAGCGTCCTGCTGTTCCGACGTGTCTCCGGTCACGGTTAGACGCTGTTTCGCGTCGGAACGGAGCACGTCGATTGTCAAGGCCGGAACCGCTGGCTGCAGGTCCGCGATAATTCGCGCCGCGTGCTTCGCCTGTCCCATCGCGATGATCGCTATGAGCCGCGCTAGTAACTTGACATCACCGACCGTCCAGTGATCGCCGACACAGTGCTCGTTGACCTTGCACGCTGCCGTCGAAATCGCCGTTGGGGACGCAACTCCGGCCTCCGGCCCGGCCGAAACGGTTATCTTGTCGGGGCTGTCTATCTCATGGGCCTTGTTCATCTGGTTAAGACTCTCTTAGCAGCGGCGGCTGCATGCGCGTTCTTTTCAATGACAGTGCTGCGGATGTGCGACAACAAATACATGACTTTATTTGGTTTTACGTGAGAAACGTACTTCAAGTCGAGCAATCTGTTCTGTGAAGTGGCTCGAGGGGTAGCTCGCGATCGGGAACATCGGGAAGTTTGTGGTCATTCGCGCTCACGGCAACGAACGTCCGTTCTCCGCCCCTTCAATCGCTCAAGCCTCTGTTCGGACTGTCACACTATGCAGGCGCAGTGAACGACTACAAGGTTCATCATGGCTGAGATTCTCAGGTGGCAGGGAAAAGCCTTCCCCCTGGTCGGCACTGCGTTGCCGACGCACCCCCATCAGCGGGGAGACCCCGCAACGCCCCCTGAGAGTTCGAGTGCGGGCGGGTTTTCCGTGACGGGTTAAGGACTGGAGGAGTGGCCTCCGGCGCCCGTCGCGGAGATCATCCCGATGGCCAGACAGGACCGCGCCCGTGAAGGCGGCGCCCGCAGCAATCTTTACGACGACATCACCGGCAAGATCATCGCCGAGCTGGAGGAAGGACGGTGAACCGCGCCGGGTTTGCCGGAGGCTGATTTCGGTTAGTTACGCGGCCATGGCGTCAGTTTCCAGAGCGGCGTAGA
>NZ_JAVKPH010000105.1:0-1440 GCF_031432425.1 Ruixingdingia sedimenti
AGCACCGCCGCGACCCTGCGGCATGGGCAGGCGCTGGATGATCTGCGCGCCCGGTTCAACCCGCTCTTCGCCGTGTCTCGCGCCTATGAGCAGGAACTGCGCGACATCGCGGATGCTGAACGCCAGGGCGCGATCACCTCGCGCGAGGCCGCCGCGGCGCGCGAGCGGGCGGCGCAGGTCATGGCGCCAGGCAGTGCAGGTGGAGGAGGTACCGGGGCAGCCGGATCCGGTCTGGCGCGCGGGCTAGCGACCAACTTGTCGTTCCAGATGAACGATATCGCGATGATGACCGCGATGGGCCAAAGCCCCTTCATGCTGATGATCCAGCAAGGCCCGCAGGTTGCCCAGATCTTTAGCCAACTCAAGGAATCGGGTCTCAGCCTGGGCGCTACCCTGTCTCGAGCCTTCGGGATGGTGCTCACAAGCTGGGGGCTCCTTGCGATGGGTGTCATCGGCGGCGGCGCGGCGCTGGTCCAATGGATGATGCGTGCGGCAGGTGGTGCGAAAACCCTTGAAGAACGGATGGATGAACTTGGCGGTGCCTTCGATCGATACCGCCGGTTCTCCGACATCGCGCGTGCCAGTTCTGCCGATCTCGTCCGCCAGTTTGGCGCCAGCGCGGAAGGAGCGCGCGGCCTGTATGAGGTACTGCTCGATCTCGGCCAGTTGTCGCTCGACCAGAAGCTGAAGAACACCGCGACCGCAGCGCGCGAGATGATGGGCATGATGAGCCCCAGTGCCGCGGGGCGAGGGTTCACCGGCTTCTTCGGGCTCGGCACCGGCGCGGCCCATGTCAGCGCCCACAGCAGCGATATCGCCGGATTTCAGGATACGCTGAAGCGGTTCGAGACCACCGAGGGGACTGACGATCAGATCGCCGGGCTGCAAGCAGTACTGGAGTTGGTCCGGCAGTACGCCACGCTGAAGGGCGGCATCACCGACCAGGAACAGGCGCTGATCGATCTGCTGCAGAAACAGGGTGACGTGCTGCTCGGCATCAAGGCCGCGGAAACCGCCCGGACGGAAGCGAGACGTCTGCAACTGGATCAGATGTCGCGTGAACAGGCGCAGCAAACGGAACTCGCCATTGCCACACGTATGTACGGCGAGAACGCGGTCGCCGTGGAGGTGCTGCGGGCCAATCACGCGCGGGCAGCCCTCGAAACCCGTCTCCAGGAGATGGGGATCGAGAAGAACAGCGCCGAGGCCGCTCGCCAACGGGGGGTGTTGGAGGCCCGGCTGCGCGCCGAAGCGGAGCTTTCGGCCTCCAAGCGAAAAAAAGCCGGGGGCGACATCATTGCGGATCTGAACCGGCAAACGGAGGTGTCCCAGGCGATCCTTTTGCACGGCGAGGATGCGGCCCAGGTCGAGTTGGTGCGCGAGCGGCATGCGCGCGAACTGCTCGGCGCCCGGACGCTGGAAGCAGGGCTCGGATGGGTG
>NZ_JAVKPH010000106.1:0-1430 GCF_031432425.1 Ruixingdingia sedimenti
ATTTCAAGATGACCGGCATCAGTATCGAGGTCGAGCTCCGCAACGAGGAACTCCGCGAAGCCCTGCGCGGGATGCTCCTGCGCATGGATCGCCGGCAGCCGTTCATGGCGGCGGTGGGCGAGCGGATGCTGTCCTCGACCAAGGATCGCTTCGCGACCGAAACCGATCCCGACGGGCGCGCCTGGAAGCCACTGCGGCCGGCGACGATCAAGGCGCGCCAGCGCAAGGGGCAGTTGCCGCTCACCATCCTGCGCTCCAACAGCAAGGGCAAGATCGGGTCATCCCTCGCGGGCTCCATCAACTACATCGCGACCGAGGACGAGGTGCGGATCGGGTCGCCAGTTGCCCATGCGGCCATCCACCAGCTGGGCGGCACGATCCAGCGGCAGGCCCGCAAGGCCAAGATCTACCGCGTGAAGGACGATGCCGGGCAGATCGGCCGCCGCTTCGTGAAGAAGTCCGCCGCGAACCATGTCACGGATGTCGATATCCCCGCGCACAGCATCACCATTCCGGCCCGGCCCTTCCTCGGCCTGACTGCGGCCGACGAGGCGGCGATCCTGGAGGATGCGGAGGACTGGCTGACCCCCTGACGGCACCGCCCGCAAAAGCGGCCCGCTGAGCGGCCTCGCCTCTTCCGGGGTGTCACGCCCCGCGAAAGCCGCCCGACCCCTGTTAGCCCCCCGTTAGGATCGCTTGCAGGGGCATCCGCGCCGCCCGCCGCCGATTGGGGGTTGAGTGGCGGCACCGGCCGGCGCATCCTGCCCGCACAGGCACCGCGCGGCGGCGGGGCTGACCGGAGATCATCTCCGGGCGATATGCCCACCCCGATCGCGCAAAGGTCGTCCAGCACCAACTGGATGACCGCCCATGCCCGACCCGCAGCCCCTGACCGCCCGTATCGAGGTGTTCCGCCCGGGCACGTTCCGCCCGATGGATGGCGAACCGATCACCTATACCGCGGCGGAGCTGCGCGCGATCGCGGACGCCTACGACCCCGAGATCGCACCGGCGCCGGTCGTCGTGGGGCACCCGGACACCGACGCGCCCGCCTTCGGCTGGGTCGAGAGCTTCGACTACGATCCGCAGGCCGAACGCCTCTATGCGAACCTGCACGAGATCGAGCCCCAGTTCGCCGATCTGGTGAAGGCCGGGCGGTTCCGGAAAGTGTCGATGGCCTATTTCGCGCCCGGCCAAGCGCACAACCCGGTACCGGGCACCTGGTATCCCAAGCACGTCGGCTTCCTCGGCGCGGCCGCCCCCGCCGTATCCGGGCTGAAGAACGCGAAGTTCTCGACCGATGCGCCTGCCGCCGCCGTGTTCACTTCGGCCTTCGGTGGCGGCGGTCTCGAGGAGACCGCCTCGCTGCTGCGCCTCCTGCGCGACCTGATCATCGAGAAATTCGGGCTGGAGGACGCCGACCGCGCGCT
>NZ_JAVKPH010000107.1:0-1429 GCF_031432425.1 Ruixingdingia sedimenti
GATATCTGAAACCATCTACATGCTGCATACCGGGCAGGGGGCCGCATCTCTCGGCCTCGTGCTGGGTGTGCTGGCGCTCGGCGTGCCGGCAATGGGGGTGAGTGGTCTTGTGCTCTGGTTCGCGGGGCGGCGGTCAAGACCGCGTCTCCGTGGCAATCATCCTGCAAACGGCGCTGCGACCATCCTGCTGGTGGGCTCGGAGGGCGGCAGCACCTGGGGTTTCGCTGCGACGCTCCAACATGCGCTGACCACGGCGGGCCAGCATGTTCATGTCGCGCCAATGTCCGGTTTCGAGCCGGCGCGCTATCCGCAGGCCGAACGGTTCGTCATTCTCGCCGCCACCTGGGGCGAGGGACAGGCTCCCGCCACGGCGAAGGGGTTCATTGAACGCCTCGCGGCGCTGGAATCTGTCCCTGAGGCCCCGCTTGCGGTGCTTGGTTTCGGCGATCGCAGCTTTCCCGCGTTCTGCGCGTTCGCCGATGAAGTCGGGAGTCGGGCTGCTGCCAAAGGCTGGGCGCAATTGATGCCCTTCGACACGGTCGATCGCCAGTCGCCGCAGGATTTCGCCCGCTGGGGCCGCGCCCTGGGGGCGGCGCTGGGGATCGAGCTTACGCTCGAACATGTGCCAACCCCGCCCGTGACGGGGCGGCTCACCCTGATCTCGCGCCGTGATTACGGGGCGGAGGTGCAGGCGCCGACCACGATCCTGCGCTTTGCCCTACCCGAGGCGACGTTTTTGCAACGGCTGACAGGTCGGGGGTTTGGCCGGTTTCAGGCCGGTGATCTCCTCGGCGTTCTGCCCGAGGGTGCGGATCTGCCGCGCTTCTACTCGCTGGCCTCCGGACGGCGCGACGGGTTCGTCGAGATCGTGGTGCGCAAGCATCCCGGCGGCCTCTGCTCGGGTCAGCTTCTGGCGCTGAAGCCGGGCCAGGCGATCCGCGCCTTCGTCCGGCACAATCCGGCTTTCCATGCCGCAGCAGGACGCTCGCCGCTGATCCTGATCGGCGCCGGCACCGGCATCGGCCCGCTTGCGGGCTTCATCCGGGGCAACAGCCGCAAGCGGCCCATCCATCTGGCCTTCGGGATGCGCCACCCCGACAGCGATTTCCTGTATCGCGACGATCTGGCCGGCTGGCAGGTCGATGGCCGTCTGACGCGATTGACCACCGCGAACTCGCGCGGGGCAAAGCCGCGCTATGTCCAGGACGCGCTGCGGGCCGAGGGCGCTGAACTGATCCGGCTGGTGCACGAAGGCGCGCGCATCATGGTCTGCGGCGGGCGCGACATGGCCTCGGGTGTGGCCGAGGCGCTGACCGACATCCTCGCGCCGACGGGCCTTACCCCGCTCGCGCTGAAAGCGGAGGGGCGCTATGCCGAAGATATCTACTGACCCGGGCCGCCACGCGCTGAACGGCCCGACCATGGGCAC
>NZ_JAVKPH010000108.1:0-1422 GCF_031432425.1 Ruixingdingia sedimenti
GTAAGCGCGACGCTGATCCCCTCCTGCCGCTTCTGATCTGACCGGGCCATTCTCCGGGCGCATGAGCGTTGGAGGTGTTGGGTTGGAACGAGGCGGCAAAGTGGGCGTCCATTTGGACGGCTCTTCGGGTGGTGATGTTTCACGGCTGGAGGTGATCGAGGGGCCGACCGGTCGGCGGCGGCGCACGAAGGCCGAGCGGGCGCGGATCGCGGCGGAGAGCCTGGTGCCGGGAGCTTCCGTGACGGATGTCGCGCGGCGGCACGGGACGACGCGCTGGCAGGTGTATGACTGGCGGAAGAAGCTGCGGACGGGTCAGTTTGTTGTGCCCGAGAGCGTGGTGGCCCTGCCGATGTTCGCCGAGCTGATCGCCGAGGGCGCCGCAGCGGAGATGCCGGCAGAGACGGCGGTCACCACCGGCCTGGAGATCGTTGTCGGCGATGTCGTGATCCGCGTCGGCTCAGATACCGATGAGGTTCTGCTGACGCGGGTGATCCGGGCGGCGCGGGCAGCGGCATCATGATGCTCAGTCAGGGAGGGCCGGTGAAGGTCTACGTGGCGACGCGCCCGGTGGACTTCCGCAAGGGGATCGACGGTCTTGCGCTGGCCGTGCAGGAGATGTTCGGGCTCGATCCGTTCTGTGGGGCGGTCTTCGTCTTCCGCTCGAGGCGGGCGGACAGGATCAAGCTGCTGGTGTGGGACCAGACCGGGATGGTGCTTGTTCACAAGCGGCTCGAGGGCGGTAAGTTTGTCTGGCCGCAGGTGCGGGACGGGGTGATGCGGATGTCGTCGGCGCAACTGGCGGCGCTGTTCGAGGGGTTGGACTGGCGCCTGGTCAGACCCGAGCGGGTGCGGCGCCCGCTGGTTGCAGGATAGGCGCATCTGATGCACAAAAATCCCCGTTTTTACTGGCCAGAACGGCATCCGCGTGATTCACTTCGGCCATGGACGCCGACACTCTCAGCCGCGAGAACGCTCATCTGAAGGCCCGCCTTGCAGAGGTCGAGGCGGCGCTCGTGGAGGTGCAGGAGGCCAACCGTCGGCTGGAGGGAATATTGCGCGCCTCGCAGCGCGAACGCTTCGGCAAGAGTTCCGAGAAGTTGTCACCCGACCAGTTCAATCTGCCGCTCGAAGACGCCGAACTGGCCCAGGGCGTGCTGGAGGCCGCACAGGAGAAGGCTGCGGCAGCACTTGCTCAGGCGCGCGGGGAAGAACCGCGCAAGCCCGCGCGCAACCGTGGGCATCTGCCGGCGCATCTGCCTCGGATCGAACGCGTGATCGAGCCTGCCAGCACCCTTTGCCCCTGCGGCTGTGGCGAGATGACCCGGATCGGGGAGGATGTCTCCGAGCGGCTCGACGTGATACCGGCGCAGTTCCAGGTTCTGGTGACGCGCCGCCCGCGATATGCCTGTCGCCGCTGCTCGC
>NZ_JAVKPH010000109.1:0-1367 GCF_031432425.1 Ruixingdingia sedimenti
GCTTGCCAGTCGGCGCGGCCTTCCACGTCATGGCGGGGTCGAACCAGATCGTCAGAGAGCCGCGGCGCTTGAGCGCTTGGTTATAGGCGGGCCAGTTCCTGGTCTTGTAGATCGGGGGTGTCGGTCTGCTCATGCAGTCAAGCTACCACGCTGGATTCACGAGATGAATCCCTCACGCGATTTGTGCAACAGAGCCGGTCCAGCCCGTCCGCGAGGGATTCCTTGACGTGCATATCCACGCAGAACGCGCATCCGTTGATTTGCGAGGCGCGTAGCTTGACCAAGTGCAGCAAGCGGCTGCCGAGACCGGATTTCTTCACTGCACCATCCAACTGCGCAACGGCGCGGTAGAGTTCGGGGGCGAGTTGCGCGATGTTGAGTCTGGGCTGCATGGCAGTTCCTTCAGATGGTGGTTGGCGTCAAATCGTAGATATAATATATCCATGATTGACGGATGCAAACCCTCTTGGACTGCGAGGGTAGGAGAAACCGATGAGGCGATTGAGCGATGGGGTCGAGGCTGCGTTGCACTGCGCGTTGGTGCTTGCCGGTCTGCCGGAAGGAAAGGTTCTTCCCGGCAAGAGTCTGGCTGAACTTCACGGTGTCTCGGAAACCTACCTGCTCAAGCACCTTCGCGCCCTCACCGCCGCCGGAGTGATCGAGGCTTTGCCGGGACCGCGTGGCGGTTATCGGTTGGCACGCGCACCGGCGAGCATCACCTTGCTCGACATTGTGGAAGCCATTGACGGTCGTGAACCCGCCTTCCTTTGTCGTGAGATCCGGCGTCGTGGCCCCGGAAAAACCAAAGACCCCTGCGCCTACAAAATGGACTGCTTCATCAAATCTCGTATGCTTGCAGCGGAAGCCGCTTGGCGGGACGCTCTCCGCGTTCAAACGCTCGACGATCTGGTGCGGGACGGGGATGCGTTGATTGACGAACGCAACAAGGAAGCCGTCTCCGCTTTCGTGCAAAACTCGCAGCGTTAGACCCTCCCGCCTCCACTCTCTCCGACGCCTCGTCCATCGCCGATGTGCGGGCGATGACGCGCCTATGCCTTTGCCGTGAATCCGGGAGAAAATTGGGTGATTTGCGGTTATGGTGCCGGTCGAAACCCAGCAAAGCCAAGGCTTTGCGAGAAATCACGGCACCAAGGGGGTCAAAAATGGGGTGCCGCTCGCGCACCACCTAAACAGTGTGCAGACAACGATAATTTCCTGAGCATAGGCGACGTAGGGTCAGGACCCATTGATCTTGCGGTTGGGGCGTGATTCAGGCTCCGTGAGGAGACTGATCGATGAGCAACCTTTTCTGGCTGACGGAGGCGCAGATGGCACGTCTGGAACCGTTCTTTCCCAAGAGCCATGGC